>DASSCD010000117.1:0-4370 GCA_035698005.1 Gaiellaceae bacterium
CGGCAGGCTGGCTCGCCGGGGCCGTAGAGGGCGTCCCCGGCCCTGGCCGCGCGACGCGCTCGAGCCGGAGCACGCGCTCCTCCAACTCCCGCACGAGGCGCTCGTCCCCGCTCGCGCTGACCGCCTCGTAGAGCTCGTCGATCAGCTTCAGCGTCACGTCGTTGAAATCGCGCTGGGCGTCGACGAGCGGCGCCACGTACCAGCGCAGGAGAGGTCGCAGGAGCGCCTTCACCGGCGCGGTCGCGAGCGACCGCGCTCCGCGGCCGGACGCCGGCGCGCGATCGACGTGCACCGCCCACAGCCGCTCGGCGAGCTCGCGGTGACGGAGCCCCGGTGGCGGGCCCGGGACGGCGTCCGGCCCAGCGTTCGCACCGGCGTCGTGCCCGCCCATCGCCCGATCATAGGCGGGGACGGTCGCCGTCCCCGGATCGTACGAGACAGCGCGCTCGCGTCGGCTACTGTCGCGCCGATGCTTCGGAGGCTACGGATCGAGAACCTCGTCCTGATCCGCGAGGCTGACCTCGCGCTCGATCCCGGCCTGAACGCTGTCACCGGGGAGACCGGCGCGGGCAAGACGATCTTCGCGCAGGCGATCGGCCTCCTGCTCGGGGCGCGCGCCGATGCGTCGCTCGTCGGGAGCGCGGGCGCGGAGGCGTACGTGGAAGCCGAGCTCGACGTCCCCGAGGGCTTCTTCGACGACGAGGAGGCTGCGACGCTCGCGGAGCTTCGGCCCGAAGGCGAGCCCGGGCTCGTGCTCGCCCGCCGCGTGTTCGGGGACGGGCGCACACGTGCCTATGCGTGGGGCCGCTCGGTGGCACGCGAGGACGTGGCGTCCGCCGCGGAGCGGCTGCTCGCGATGTCGGGCCAGTTCGAGCAGCGTCGCCTCGCGCGCCCCGCGTTCCAGCTCGACGTCCTCGATGCGTTCTGCGGGCCCGAGCAGCTCCAGCGCCGTCGCGAGGCGTCGGAGGCGTGGCGCGAGCTGCGCGCGGCGCGACGGGCCTACGACGAGCTCACGCGCGACGCGGACGCCGCCGCGGCGCGACTCGCGGAGCTGCAGGCGCTCGTGGACGGCGTCGAGGGGCTCGCTGCGGGCGAGGAGGAGGACTTGCGCGCGCGTCGCGAGCGCCTGCGGCACGTGGCCGAGCTCGCCGAGGCGGCGGCCACCGCCGCGCAGGCGATCGCGCCGGACGAGGGCGAGGGCGCCGCCGGCCTGGCGGCCCGCGCCGAGCACGAGCTGGCGCCGCTCGAGCGGATCGCCCCCGAGGTCGGCGCCGCAGCCGCCGAGCTGCGCGAGCTGACCGTCCGTCTGCGCGAGGTCGGGAGCGACCTGCACGGGTTCCTCGCGTCGCTCGAGGCCGACCCCGGAGCGCTCGAGGATGTGGAGGGACGCCTCGAGCGCATCTCCGACCTCAAGCGCCGCTTCGGCGCGGCGTCGTACGAGGAGCTGCTCGAGCGCGCCGAGGCTGCCCGCGTGGAGCTCGAGGAGACCGCGGCGGGCCGCGATCCCGTGCAGACGGCGGCCGACGCCGTGAGCGCGGCCGAGGCTCGCAGCGGCGCACTCGCCGAGGAGCTGCGGGCGGTCCGCCGCTCGCAGGCGCGCCCGTTCGCCGAGGCGGTCGCCGCGGAGCTCCAGGGCCTCGGGCTCGGAGAGGGCGAGTTCGTCCTCGAGCTCGACGAGCGCGATCCCGGCCCCACCGGCGGAGACGAGGTCGTCTTCCTGGTGCGCCCCAACGCCGGTCTCCCGTTCGCGCCGGTCGCGGAAACCGCCTCGGGGGGAGAGCTCTCCCGCATCGCGCTCGCCCTCGCCGCCGTCGCGGGAGGTGAGACGCTCGTCTTCGACGAGATCGACGCCGGCATCGGCGGCGTCACTGCGCACGCGGTCGCGTCCGCGCTGCAACGGCTGGCGGAGCGCGCGCAGGTGCTCACCATCACCCACCTGCCGCAGATCGCGAGCGTCGCCGACCGGCACTTCCGCGTCGAGAAGGTGCCCGGCGATCCGACGCACACGCGGCTCGAGGAGCTCGACGAGGTCCTGCGGCGCGAGGAGCTCGAGCGGATGGCGGGCGGCGCCGAGTTCATCGCCTCGCTCGCGGACGGCTGAGCCGACCCCGACTCCGACCCGGTCCCCTGCTACGGTGAGACCCCGTGGCCAGGTTCGTGTTCGTCACGGGTGGCGTCGTCTCGGCGCTCGGCAAGGGAATCGTCGCGGCGTCGCTGGGGCGGCTGCTGAAGTCCCGGGGCCTCACGGTCAGCGCGCAGAAGTTCGACCCCTACCTGAACGTCGACCCGGGGACGATGAGCCCGTTCCAGCACGGCGAGGTCTTCGTGACCGAGGACGGCGCCGAGACCGACCTCGACATCGGCCACTACGAGCGGTTCATCGACGAGAACCTGTCGCGGAACGCGAGCCACACGGCGGGGGCGGTCTGGGACACGGTCCTGCGCAAGGAGCGGAAGGGCGAGTTCCTCGGCGCGACCGTCCAGGTCATCCCGCACATCACGAACGAGATCAAGGCACGCATCAGACGGGCGGAGAAGGTCGCGCCGGCGGACGTCGTCATCTCCGAGATCGGTGGGACGGTCGGGGACATCGAATCGCTCCCCTTCCTCGAGGCGATCCGCCAGTTCCGGCGCGAGGCGGGACCGGAGAACGTCCTCTACCTGCACGTTACGCTCGTCCCCTTCATCCCCGCTGCGGGAGAGCTGAAGACGAAGCCGACCCAGCACTCGGTCAACGAGCTGCGCCGGATCGGCATCCATCCCGACGTCGTCGTCTGCCGGTCGACCGAGCCGCTCTCCGACGACATCCGCGAGAAGATCGCGCTCTTCGCCGACGTCGACTCGCACGCAGTCGTCGCGTGCCCGGACGTCCCCGACGTCTACTTCGTCCCCGAGTTCCTGCAGGCCGAAGGGCTCGACGCGCTCGTCTGCGGCAAGCTCGGCCTCGACTGCCGTCCTGCGGAGCTCGGCGAGTGGCAGGAGCTCACCGACCGCAGCCGCGAGCTCGAGGGCGAGGTGGAGATCGCGCTCGTCGGGAAGTACGTCAAGCTCCACGACGCGTACCTCTCGGTGCACGAGGCGCTGAAGCACGCCGGCGTGCACCACGGGAGCCGCGTCCGCGTGCGCTGGGTCGACGCCGAGAACATGTCCTACGAGGAGGCCGCCCGCGAGCTCGAGCAGGTCGACGGCGTCCTCGTCCCGGGTGGCTTCGGCTCGCGCGGCTGGGAGGGGAAGATCCTCGCCTGCCGCGTCGCGCGCGAGCGCGAAATCCCATATCTCGGGATCTGCCTCGGAATGCACGTCGCCGTGTCGGAGTTCGCGCGCCACGTCGTCGGCCTGGAGGGCGCGAACTCGACCGAGATGGACCCGGAGACCCCGTTCCCCGTCATCGACCTCCTGCCCGAGCAGAAGGAGATCGAGGATCTCGGCGGGACGATGCGGCTCGGCGCGCAGGCGGTCGAGCTCACGGACGGGACGCGCGCGCGGGACACGTACGGTGAGGCGGTCGTCCACGAGCGGCACCGCCACCGGTACGAGGTGAACAACGAGCTCCGCCAGCAGCTCGTCGACGCGGGGCTCGTCGTCTCCGGCACCTTCCAGGAGGGGCGGCTCGTCGAGATCGTCGAGCTTCCCGATCACCCCTGGTTCGTCGCCAGCCAGTTCCACCCGGAGTTCAAGTCGCGGCCGACGAGGCCCGCGCCGCTCTTCCGCGAGTTCGTGGGCGCCGCGCTCGAGCGCGCCCGCTCGCGGGCCGCAGTCGGCGCGGCCGTGCGCTGACGCGGGCGTTACTGAGCCCGGCGCGTCCGGTCCTGCACGTCGCTGCCGCGATCATGCGCCGGGAGGGCGCGATCGTGCTCGTGCTGCAGTGCCCTTCGGACGGCGAGCGCTTCTGGGCCCTCCCGGGCGGCGTCGTCGACGACGGCGAGCTCGTGCCGGAGGCACTGGTACGCGAGGTACGGGAGGAGACGGGCCTCGAGATCGCAGGTCCCCAACGTCTCGCCTTCGTCCGTCAAGTCGACGAGCGACGGCCCCTGCGGCCGATCCGCGGCGCGGGGGTCGGCTACCTCGCGACGATCTGGGTCTTCGAGGTCGACGAGTGGTGGGGCGAGCTCGCTCCCAGCGACCCCGACGGTGTCGTCTCCGAGGCCCGGCTCGTCCCGCTCGACGAGGCGCTCGAGCTCCTGCGGCGAACATCCTGGCTCGAGATCGTCGCCGACTACCTCGAGGGTCGCGTGGCCACCGGGACGCTCCGCTTCGAGCGCTGGCACGACGACGGCGTCGACGTGCTCTAGCTGCTACTTCACCGAGCCGGCGAGGAGGCCCTCGACGAAGTAGCGCTGGAAGGCGAAGAAGACGACGAGCGGGATCGC
>DASSCD010000118.1:0-4289 GCA_035698005.1 Gaiellaceae bacterium
ATCCCCTCGAGCTCACGCGTCGCGAGGTCCGCACCGACGAGCTCGACCCCGGAGCGAAGCAGCCCGGCGAGGTACGCGGGCTCGGCGTAGGCGTACCCGACCTCGAGCACGCGCCCCTCCGAAGCGAGCCGCGAGAGCACCCACGGCACCTCGACGACCCGCTCGTCGGTGTCCGGCGGCGCCTGCAGCCAGCGGAGCCGCTCTCCGCGTCCGCGTGCGCCGAGGCCGAGCGCGACTGCGTCGTCGAGCTCGCGGATGCGACGGTGCTCCGCGCTCGTCGCCAGCTCGTGGACGAGCGTGGCGCGCGAGAGCGTTCCCGCGGCGAGCTTCTCGAGCGCCCGCTCGCGCGCCTCGTCGTCGGGCACGCGACGGAGCACGAGCCGGAACGCCGCGTCGACGAACTCCCCGTCGGCGCCCTCCTGGGCCGCGAGTTCGGCGGCGACCCGCGGGTCCACGTCAGGCGTACTCGTAGAAGCCGCGCCCGGACTTGCGCCCGAGGCGGCCCGCCGCGACGTACTGCCGTAGCAGCGGGCACGGTGCGTACTTGGGGTCGCCGAGGCCCGCGTGCAGGACCTCCATGATCGCGACGCAGGTGTCGAGGCCGATCAGGTCGGCGAGCGCGAGCGGCCCGAGCGGGTGCGCGAAGCCCAGCTTCGCGATCGTGTCGATCGCCTCCGGCTCCGCGACTCCCTCCATCAGCGCGTACGCGGCCTCGTTCAGGAACGGCATGAGAATGCGGTTCGAGACGAAGCCGGGGAAGTCGCGCGCCTCCGCGGGCACCTTGCCGAGATCCTCCGCGAGCGCCACGATCGCGGCCGCGGTCTCGTCGGAAGTCTGCACGGCGCGGATCACCTCCACGAGCTTCAGGACCGGGACGGGGTTGAAGAAATGCATCCCGATCACCTGCTCGGGCCTGGACGTCACGGCCGCGAGGCTCGTGATCGGGATCGAGGACGTGTTCGAGGCGAGGATCGCCTCCGGGGGCAGTACCTCGTCGGCCCGGCGGAAGAGCTCCTCCTTGACGCCGGCGTCCTCGACCACGGCCTCGATCAGCAGGTCGGCCGCGACGAGATCGTCGGCCCGTGAGATGCGCTCGAGGACGTCCGCGGGGTCGCCACCCCCCTTCTCAGCGAGCTTCTCGAGGCTCCGCTGCATCGCCCCGAGCGCCCGCTCGACCGCGCCGGGAACACTGTCGTGCAGCGACACCCGGCGGCCGGAAGCCGCGACCACCTGGGCGATTCCTCCTCCCATCTGGCCCGCTCCCACGACGAGCACGTGCTCGAACGCCATCGCGGCGGAGTCTAGGGCTCGGGCGCGCCGGGCAGCTGCGGCCGCAGGCCGCGCCGAAGGCGATAGCTCGCGAAGAGGAGCACGAGCCCGAGGATGACGATCCCGATCCCGACCTTGATCGTTCCGCCGCGCGGCTCACCGCCCGCCGCGACGAGCTCCCCGGGGTCGACGACGCTGCACTGTGTGCCGAGCCACTCGCCGCTCGGCATCCGGGTGAGCAGGAGGCCGATCGTCTGTGCCTCGTGCACCTCCAGGTCGCAGTCGGTACCGCTCGGGCTGCGCACGTCGACGCGTCGTCCGAGGTCGCCCTTCACGCGCTGCTCGACCTCGAACGTGAGGATCCGTCGCGTCGGGGACGAAGGCGCTTCCTTCGGGTCGACGAGGCGGGCGACGACCGCGGCGTCAGCGGCACCGAGCCGTTCCTTCATCGAGCCGTCGCCGCACACACAGGCGGCGGCTGTTCCTGCGGCCGAGAGCGCGGCGAGCGCGAGCCCGGCGACGAGGGCGGTGCGAGACGCGAGTCCGATCGCGCTCAGACCTCGATCAGGAGCGCGTCGCCCTGCCCGCCGCCCGAGCAGATCGCCGCGAGCCCGACACCGCCGCCCTGGCGGCGGAGCTCGTGCACCATCGTCGTCACGATCCGGCCACCCGAGGCGCCGATCGGGTGTCCGAGCGCGACCGCCCCGCCGTTCACGTTCACGATCGCCTCGTCGGCGCCGAGCATCCGGGTCGAGTTCTTGGCGACCGACGAGAAGGCCTCGTTGATCTCGACGCGCTTCACGTCGCCGATCGTCTTGCCCGCCCTGGCGAGCGCCTGCTCGCCGGCGCGCGCGGGCGTGCGGGCGAGGTACGCGAAGTCGTCTGCCACGTAGCCCTGCGCGAGGATCGTAGCCAGCGGCTCGAGCCCGCGGCGCGCCGCGAGCTCGTCCGAGCAGACGATCACGCACGACGCGCCGTCGTTGACACCGGGAGCGTTGCCGGCCGTGGTCGTGCCCTCGGGGTCGAAGACGGGCTGCAGCGCAGCGAGCTTCTCGAGCGTCGTGTCGCGCCGGATGCCCTCGTCGGCCGTCACCTCGCCGACGGGCACGATCTCGTCGTCGAACCTGCCCTCGTCCTGGGCGGCTGCGGCGCGCTGGTGCGAGCGGAGCGCCCACTCGTCCTGCTCCTCGCGGGAGATTCCGAGCTCCCGCGACACCTTCGAGGCCTGCTGCACCATGTGCAGCCCGTCGAAGGTCGAGGTCAGGCCGTCGAACACCATGTGGTCGACGATCTCGCCGTTCCCGAGCCGGTAGCCGAAGCGAGCCTCGGGCAGGAGGTAGGGCGCGTTCGACATCGACTCCATCCCGCCCGTCACGACGAGCTCGTGGCCGCCGGCTCGGATCATCAGGTCGGCGATCTCGAGCGCGCGGATGGAGGACGCGCACACCTTGTTGATCGTGTCTGCGGGAACCTCCTTCGGGATCCCTGCGCCGACGGCTGCCTGGCGCGCGGGCGCCTGACCTGCCCCGGCCTGCAGCACCTGGCCCATGATCACGTACTCCACCTCGCCGCCCTCGAGGCCCACACGCTCGAGCGCGGCGCGGATCGCGGTGGCGCCGAGCTCCGTCGCCGGCACCTTGGCGAGGCCGCCGCCGAGGCGCCCGAACGGCGTCCGCACGGCGGAGACGATGACCGATCGGCCCATCGAGCCCAGCCTACCTAGCGTCTTCCACAGGCAGGCGCGAGGTCCCAGGCACACTCAGCGGGTGCTGGTGCTCGTGGTCGACAACTATGACTCCTTCACCTACAACCTCGTCCACCTGCTCGAGGAGCTCGGCGCCGACGTCGTCGTCCGCCGGAGCGACGACGCCTCGCCCGCGGAGGCAGCGGCTCTCGCCCCGGACCGCCTCGTCGTCTCCCCAGGCCCGGGCAGGCCGGAAGGGGCGGGCCACTCGCTCGAGCTCATCCAGGCCCTCGGGCCTTCGGTGCCCACGCTCGGCGTCTGCCTCGGCCACCAGGCGATCGTGCAGGCGTACGGCGGGGAGATCGGCCGGGCGCGAGCGCTCGTGCACGGGAAGGCGAGCCGCGTCCGCCACGACGGCGAGGGTGTCTTCACGGGCCTTCCGCCGGAGATCGACGCGGGCCGCTACCACTCGCTCGCCACGGCTCGCGTTCCCGATGTGCTCGCGGTGACGGCGCGGACGGACGACGGCGAGGTGATGGGCGTCAGGCATTCCTCCCATCCCGTGGAGGGGGTGCAGTTCCACCCCGAGAGCATCCTCACCCCCGAGGGGCCGCAGATGATCGCCAATTTTCTCTTCCGCAGCCCGGGATCCGCGAGCGCGGATCCGGATCTCCTGCGCAGCGCGGGATCGGGGAGCGCGGATTCCGCGCGCGAGAATCCCTGAAGGCGTCCGCTTTCGCGGCCGCTGCCGCGTGCTCTGGCCCGCCGCTTCGACGTTCCGTCAGTCGTTGGCGGGGCCGACCTTGACGAGCATCTTCCCGATGTTCTCGCCGCGGAGCAGGCCGAGAAAGGCGCGCGGCGCGTTGTCGATGCCCTCGACGACCGTCTCCCGGTAGCGCAGCCGGCCGTCCCGCACCCACTCGGTCGCGCGCTCGAAGAACTCCGGGTACCGGTCGTAGTGGTCGGTGATGATGTACCCCTGGATCCGCAGCCGCTTCGTCACGACCATGAACATGTTCCGCGGGCCGGGGCTCGGCTCGACGTCGTTGTACCGGGAGACGGAGCCGCACGCGGCGACGCGACCGTAGGTGTGCAGCGCTCCGATCGCCGCCTCGAGGTGGTCGCCGCCGACGTTGTCGAAGTACACGTCGATCCCCTCGGGCGCCGCCTCGGCGAGAGCCTCGCGCACAGGCCGCTCGCGGTAGTCGAACGCTGCGTCGAAGCCGAGCTCGCGGAGCCACTCGATCTTCGCGCTGGAGCCCGCACTGCCCACGACGCGGCAGCCCGCGATCTTCGCCATCTGCCCGGCGGCACTGCCCACGGCGCCGGCCGCCCC
>DASSCD010000119.1:0-2333 GCA_035698005.1 Gaiellaceae bacterium
CGTACGTGCCCGCAGCCGTCGGCGCCCCGGAGATGAGCCCGTCGCTCGCGCCGAGGACAAGGCCGGGCGGCAGGGCGCCGTCGGCGATCGACCACGTCTTCGCGTCCGGGACGGACGCGGTCATCTGGAGCGAATACCGGCTGCTGACCGTCCCGGGCGGGGCAGATTCGGGCCCAATGACGAGCCTGGGGACGCCGGGATTGATCGTGAGGGTGACGTGCTCCTCAGAGTTGTCCCGGCTGCTGCAGCCCCTGCTCTCGTCGGGTGGATCCGGATTGGGATCGGGAATCCAGTAGTCCGGCAGCTTCATCTCGATCCAGAACGTGTACGTCCCGGCCTGGGTCGGCGTCCCGGAGAGCTGGCCGTTGTCCGAGAGCGTCAAGCCGGGCGGCAAGGCGCCATTGGTCGCGCTCCACTTGTCGTCGCCGGGCGCGCACGGCGGATCCTCGTCGGCGTGGAACTTGATCGAGTACGCGACGCCCTCGGTCCCTGCGGGGCAGACAAGATCGTTCGACCCGTTCTTCGGACAGGGATCGCCGTCGTCGATGCTTCCGGCCGGCGCGGCCCCGACCAGCACGGCAGCGGCGGCGCTCGCGAACACGACGAGGAGGAGGAGGCGCTTCAGGCTCACGGCGCGCGCCAAGGTAGCAGACGTGTCCGATGGATCCAGTGAGAAGCTGTTAGGGCACTGTGAGGACGAGGAGCTCGGCCACGCACACCGGTCTCACGACGCCCTCGCACTCGACGACCGCCTCGATCGTCGCCTGCTCGCCCGCTGCGGTGTCCTCGACCGCGGCGACGCGAAAGCGTCCCCGGAGCCTGCTCCCCGACGGCACCGCGGCCGGGAAGCGGACGCGGTCGACCCCGTAGTTCACGCTGATCGCGCCCGACGGGGGCAGCAGCTCGTAGAGCATCGGGACGCACAGCGACAGCGTGAGGAAGCCGTGCGCGATGGTCGTGCCGAACGGCCCGGCCGCCGCGCGCTCGCGGTCGACGTGGATCCACTGCGGATCCGCGGTGGCGCCCGCGAACGCGTCGATCCGCTCCTGCGTCACCTCGATCCAGCTCGTGGGGCCGAGGTCGACCCCGACGAGGTCCCGCAGCGCGGTCACGACGCGCTTGCAGCCTCGGCCGCCTGGATTCTCGCCAGCGACTGGTCGCGCCCGAGCAGCTCGAGGCTCTCGTACAGACCGGGCGAGACGCGCGAGCCGGTCACCGCGACCCGGATGGGCGGGTACACGGTCCTCGGCTTCTCGCCCAGCTCCTCGCACAGCTCCTTCAACGCGGCCTCGATCGCCTCCGCGCTCCAGGGGTCGACCTCCGCCAGGGCGCGCTCGGCGCCGGCGAGGATGCGCGCGTCGAGGAGCGCCGGGTCAGGATCGACACCGTGGAAGAGGAAGCCCGCGAACTGCTGGAATTCGCCCAGCCGCCCGATCTTCTCCTGGACAAGCGGGGCGGCTGCCTCCACCCGTTCCGCCGGCCAGTCGACACCCCGCTCACTGAGATACGCGAGCAGCCGGTCCGCGTACTCCCGCGGGGGGAGCGCGCGCAGGTAGACGCCGTTCATCCAGTCGAGCTTCGCGTAGTCGAACGTGGCCGGGCTCGAGCCGACCCGCTCGAGCGAGAAGCGCTCGACGAGCTCCTCCGTGCCCATGATCGTCGTCTCGCCGTCGGGCGCCCAGCCGAGCAGGGCGAGGAAGTTGCGGAGCGCCTCGGGCAGGTAGCCGGCGTCGCGGAACTCGCCCACGGAGACGGCCCCGTGACGCTTCGAGAGCTTGCGCCCGTCCTCGCCGAAGACGCTCGGCACGTGGGCGTACACGGGCACGTCGGCGCCGAGCGCCGAGAGGACGTTGACCTGCTTCGGCGTGTTCGAGACGTGGTCGTCGCCGCGAATCACGTGCGTGATCCCGTCCAGCCAGTCCTCGAGCGGCGAGGCGAAGTTGTAGGTCGGGCGGCCGTCCGAGCGGACGAGCACGAGGTCCTCGAGCTCGGCGTTCGGGAACTCGATGCGCCCCTTGATCGCGTCGTCCCAATCGGTGACTCCCTCGTCGGGCATGCGGATCCTGATCGCGCCCTCGTCCTCGTACGCCGCGCCCTCGTCGACGAGCCGACGCGCCTCTTCCTTAGCCCGCTCCATGACGTCGAGCTGGAAGGTCGTCTCCCCGTCCCACTCGATGCCCAGCCAGCGCAGCGACTCCTCGATCTGCGCCACCGCCTCCTCGACCTCGCGGCTCGTGTCCGTGTTCTCGATCCGCAGCAGGCACTCGCCGCCGCGACCGCGGGCGAAGAGCCAGTTGAAGAGGAAGGTGCGCACGCCCCCGATGTGGAGGAGA
>DASSCD010000120.1:0-3982 GCA_035698005.1 Gaiellaceae bacterium
AGCACGTTGTCCCACTTCGGCAGGAAGCGGACGGGCGCGGGCGTCTCGGGGTCCACGAGTGGCGCCCGCGGGACGTCGAGAAGCTCTCGTCCCTGCTCGTCGCGGAAGCGCCGAAGCGGCTCGAGCCGGTCGAGGGCGCGCTGGATCATGGGCACGTGCATCATGCTCCACTGGACGAGGTCGCGCCGCGTCGCGGGCCCGAAGGCGGCGAGGTAACGGCGCAGGAGCTCGGCGCGCGCCTCCGTGGGGTCGCGAGGCTTCGGCTCGTCGAGCGCGACGAAGCGGCCCTCGGGCCGCGCGCGCCAGAGCGCCGTCTCGTGGTGGTGCAGCAGATGCGCGCGCGTGCGTGCCGCGCGCCAGGCACGCCGGGCGGCGAGTCCACTGAGCCCGTGCTCGCGCTCGATGTGGGCGACTCCCTCGGCTCCCGTCACGGGGCCGTCGGCCGCCAGTGCGCGCACCGACCCGGCGAGGCTCTTCGCCTGAGACGTCTCCCACGGGTAGTTGGCCTCGCTCATCGCCGCGCGAATGAGCGCGTAGTCCTCCGGCGTCACGAGATGGAGCGTCTGCCGCATCACATTCGCCTTGACGACCTCCCCGCTCGTCAGCAGTCGCTCCAGCGCCCCTGGCCGGAAGCTCGTCGTGCGCGTCCAGATGCCGACGTAGGGTGCGGGCGGCCACTGCGCCTGCATCCCGACGAGGCGCTCGATCACCGCCTTCGGCGAGAGCCGCTTTCGCTCGAGCAGGAGCTGGCGAGCGAGGGTCGCGCGGTTGAGCTCGCGGAGCGTGAGGACGCGCTCGGCCACGTCCGAGACGCTATCCACTGCCGGTGCATGTGGGGCGAGGGATGCGGCAGTCTTCCCCGCGATGGCCCCCGAGGCGAAGCTGGAACGGACGGAGCACGGGCTCGCCCCGCAGGGCGGCGGCTGGTACGTCCTGAACATGCGCGACGCCGAGTGGCGGGCCGCCGCTGGCCGCGGCGCAGTGTGCGTCGTCTCCGACGACTTCGAGGGCTGGCGGCGCGACGCCGACCAGCTCGGGTTCAACCCGTTCGTGCTCGAGCCCGGCGAGCCGATGTCCGTGTACCACCGCGAGGCAGACCAGGAGGACTTCCTCGTCGTCTCGGGCGAGGCGGTCCTCGTCGCCGAGGGCGATGAGCGGCGGCTCCGGGCTTGGGACTTCGTCCACTGCCCGCCCGGCACTGCTCACGTGATCGTCGGCGCGGGACGCGGCCCCTGCCTCGTGCTCGCCGTCGGCGCCCGTGCACATGACGGCGAGCCGGGCTCGCTCGTCTTCCCGGCCGAGGACGCCGCCAGGCGGTACGGCGCTAGCGTCGAGGAGGACACCGACGACGGCGACGTCGCGTACGGCTCGCTCCCGCCCAGGGAGCCGACCGCCTACCACGACGGCTGGCTGCCCGAGTAGCGGAGGTCAGCCGAAGTCGACGCGCATGACGAACCGGCGTGGGGTCGGATGGCTCACCTCGGCGAACCCCGCGGCCTCGAAGATGCTGCGGCTGCCGACGTGGACCTCTCCCCAGGTGATGTCCTGCCCCGGCCTCGTGGCGATCGGGTAGCCCTCGAGCGCACGGGCGCCGCGCTCCTTCGCGAAGCCGATGGACGCCCGCGCGAGGGCATAGCTGATCCCGCGCCGCCGGAAGCCCGCGCGGGTCACGAAGCACGTCACCGCCCACACGCTCTCGTCGAGCTTGTCCTCCGCGCGCCCTTCCCAGGGAACGCGGTTGTTGCGCAGCAGGCGCGGGTGGGCGCTGCGGGGCGCGATCGCGGACCACCCGACGGGCTCCCCCTCGAGGTAGGCGACGAGCCCGCTCGTCGAGTCGGAGTCCGGGTGCCCGCCGTCGGTCTGCTGACGGAGCCGGAAGGCGAGCTCCTCCGCGCCGACCGAGGCCCACGACTCCCCGGGCAGCATCCTGAACCGCTGGCACCAGCACCGGGACGGGTCGCCGCGCGTCCCGAACACGGCCTCGAGGTCATCCCAGCTCGCCTCGTTCGCGGGGACGATCTCGATGCTCATCACGGCACCGTAGCGAGGGCCGACTTCGGTAGGTTGGCCGCGGCTGTCACGCACGAACGGAAGGAGACGAGATGGCGGAGGTGCTCCTCTTCCACCACGCGATGGGTCAGACCACGGGCTTCGACGCGTTCGCGGACGAGCTCCGGCAGGCGGGCCACGCGGTGCACACGCCCGATCTCTTCGAGGGGCGGAAGTTCGGCTCGATCGAGGACGGCGTGGCGCACGCCCAGGAGGTCGGCTTCGGCGAGATCATCGAGCGCGGCGTGCGCGCGGCCGACGAGCTCGGAGACGGGATCGTCTACGCAGGCTTCTCGCTCGGCGTGCTGCCCGCGCAGAAGCTCGCCCAGACCCGGCCTGGCGCGCGCGGCGCGCTCCTCTACTACTCCTGCGTGCCCGTGTCGGAGTTCGGCTCCTGGCCGGCGGGCGTGCCCGCGCAGATCCACGGGATGGACGCCGACCCGTTCTTCATGGACGAGGGCGACGTCGACGCGGCTCGCGAGCTCGTCGAGGCGGCCGAGGACGCGGAGCTCTTCCTCTACCCCGGCGACCAGCACTACTTCGCCGACTCGAGCCTGCCGAGCTACGACGAGGGCGCGACGAAGCTCCTCACCGAGCGGACCCTCGCGTTCCTCGCCGAGCACGGCTGAGCTTCCCGGTGTACGTGTGGGGCCGTACGGCCCGGCCCCACACCCACTGCCTCACCTCCCGGGCACGCGGCGATCGAGCCCGCGAGCGTCGGCAGGCGCGACCGGCGCCCGGGTCGCGCCGAGCCCGCTGTAGGAGACCGCGTAGCGCCAGGTCCCCCAGCTCACGGCGAGCTGACGCACGATCCCGTCTGGGCCGACCGTGACCTCGGCGCGCAGGAGCGCGCTCGGATCGGCGGCCTCGTCATGGGCGACGTAGCCGAACGGCAGGACGCGGAGGGGCTGTCCCTCCTTGAAGCCCGTCTCCCGGGCGATCGTGCGAGCGGGAACGGTGCCCGAGTACAGGGTCGAGCCATCGGGGAGCAGGCGCGCGGTCAGGCCGCTGATTCCGCTGGTGAGTCGCTGCAGCGTGTCTCCTCCGACGTCTTCCCGCACCGCGGCCAGGTACTCGGCGGGCGTCGTGCCGCTATCGGGGTCGATGCTGTCGGGGCTGCCGAGCCGCAGCCAGCCGGAGCCCTCGAAATCCGGCGCGTACATCGTCCCGTCGACGACGCGCAGCGCGCCCCCTGCGCGCCCGTCGCGGCCGGGAGTGAGGTCGGCGAGCGCCAGATCGTCGCCGTTCCAGGCGACCTCTTTCGCCGCCCACAGCCGACCGTCGTGCGTGATGCGGACGACCGCGCTGCCCGAGCGCTCGGCGGAGGACGCGCTCGTCGTGGCGGCAGCGCGCACCGCCGCCTCGGCACGCTCGACGCCCACGACCCCGGATCCGCCCCCGGGCATGCCGGCCGCGAAGAGCGCGACGGCCGCCGCGGCGGCCGCGGTCAACGAGACGACGAAGGTGCCGGCGAGCCGCGGCCGCAGCGAGCGCGCGGCCGGACCGACGGGGTCGGGTGTGCCGATCCGGGTGCGCACGGCCTCGAGCGACCGATCGAGATCCGGCTCCGTGCGTGGATTGGCCCGGTGCAAGGCCCGAATGCTCTCGTGCGTGCTCATGACTCTCCTCCTCGGACTCTCAGGTTCCGGCGCACTGGCCGGTTCGTGGATGCGGGCGTCGGCGGTGAGGAGAGCTCCTCGAACGCGGTCCGGAAACGACGCCGTGCTCGGTGCAGGCGACCGCGCGCGGTGACCGTGAGGCACCCCGATACTGCGGCGATCTCGGCAGGCGAGAGGCCTTCCCACTCGGCGAGCAGGAGAACCTCGCGGTCCCGTGGGCCGATCCGGAGGAGCGCCTTCCGCACGAGCTCGCGCTCGGCCTCGTGCTCGACCGGAGTGGACGCCGGAACGTCGGGTGTCGCCGTCAGCCGCTC
>DASSCD010000121.1:0-11704 GCA_035698005.1 Gaiellaceae bacterium
GCGGCCGCTCGCCAGGCGACCTCCCACACCGGCATGTCGTCGGTGACGAAGGTCGTCGCGTCCCAGCGGCGCGTGAGCGCGCCGGGATGGAGCTGCGTGTACGCCAGCAGCGGAAGCTGCGTGACGGCGAATCCCGCCCACGCGACGAGCACCCAGCTCCAGCGGCTGCGGAGCCCGACGAGAGCGAGCGACGCCGCGAGCAGCGGAGCGAGCAGTCTGCCGCCGGCGTACACGTACGTGATCGCACCGAGAGCCGCCGACACCGGAAGCGCGGTCGCCAATCCCCAGCGGTCGAGCCTCGAGGCGCGCTCGACGGCGAGCAGCGCGAGGCAGAGCAAGAGCGGCTCCAGCGCGACCTCGAAGGCGACACGCCCGATCTCGAAGAGCCAGGGGGAAGACCCCGCCACGACGACGGTCGCCACGCCGACCGAGGCTCGGGCCGTCGTCCGGTACCCGAGCCACCCGAGCAGCGCGATCGCCGCGAGCATGCACGCTGCCGAGAAGCCCCGAGCGACCTCGCGATCCGGGCCGGTGACCAGGAACACCCCGGCGAGGCCGTACACGTAGAGCGGGCTCTTGTAGTCGAGGAACGAGGAGAAGTAGAGCGGGAAGCGGGCGCCATACTCGTCGCGCCGCTCGTCGGCGATCGTGTGCGCGTTGTAGGCGAGCGCCGCCTCGTCGCGGAAGAATCCTGGCGGGTTGTCCGGCGACACCCAGAGCTGGAACGCCGCCACCGCGAGCACGAGCGCGAGCCCGACCAGCAGTCGTCCGGAGACCCGCGTCACGGGCCCGTCGCCCGTGCGAGCCGGTACTCCTCCCAGCGAGCGACCTCCTCGCACGCGTAGTCGCAGTCCTGGAAGCGCAGGAAGAGCAGCGACCCGCGTGGAGGGACGCCTCCGTCGGGCAGGATCACCACGCGGTCGTCGGGGAGACCGGCCTCGGCGACGCGCCACCGAGCCTGGGCCTGTGCTCCGCGGTCGTCGAAGTCGACGTAGATCGTCTCGCCTGCCGCCAGCGGCGCCTCGAGCAGGGGCTCGACCCCGGCGTCGAAGAGCACGAGCCTCGCCGGCCCGCGCGTGCGATAGACGTCGAGGAACTGGACGAACTGGACTACGATCGAGACCACGAGGATCCCGGACGCGAGCTGCAGCAGCCGCGAGCGCCTCCACCCCTGAACGAGCTCGTGGATCGCCGGGATCGCGAGCACGACGAGGAGGATGGGCAGCGCAGCGAGCCGGATGGCGTTGTTCCGGTCCACCGTCAGTGCCGCCGGGATCGGCACGAGGAGTGTCGCCAGGAGGACGTACCGCCACCAGAGGTCCGCCCGCTGCCGACGGAGAACGAGGACGACTCCGGCGACGGCGAGGACGACAACGGCGCCGAAGAGCGCGCCGTACCCGCCGTTGTGGATGTAGGGCGCGGGATCCCCGGCGGTCGCCCAGTGCCACGGATCGACGTCGCGGAACCAGTTCCCGACCGCCTGGCCGACGACCTTGGCAGCGGACCGGCCCTCCCGCGCGATCGTCGTCGCCTCGTACCGGGCCGTGAGATTGCCGGGATGCCGAAGCGCATAGACCGCCATCGGCACTAAGGCGAGCGCGAATGCGGCCCACGCGAGCACGACGAAGCGCCAGCGACCGCGCCCGGCGAAGACGCCGAGCGCCGCGGCGAGGAGCGGGCCGAGCAGGCGGCTCCCCGTGTACGAGTAGGCGATCGACCCAACGAGCGCGCCGCCGACGACGCCGTCGAGGATGACGTACCGTCGGAGTCGCGACACTCGTTCGAGCCAGAGCAGGAGGAGCACGACGAGGACCGGCATCATCGTCGCCTCGATGGCCAGCCGGCCCAGCTCGAACAGCCACGGCGTGAGGCCGGCGAGGACGACGGTCAGGGTCGCGACCGGCCAGCTCCGGGTCAGCCGTCGCGCGAGCACGCCGAGCAGGAGTACCGCGGAGAGCACCAGCACCGCCGAGAGCCCGCGTGCGGCCTGCGCATGCGCGCCGGTGACCTCGAAGACGGCTGCCAGCAAGTACGGGTAGAGCGGACTCTTGTAGTCGTCGAAGGAGCGGAAGAAGAGCGGGAGGCGCGCGCCGTCCTCGTCCTCGAGGCTCGTCGCGAGCGTGTGCGCGTTCAGCGACAGCGCCGCCTCGTCGCGGTGGTACCCGGGCGGGTTCGAGGGCGTGACCCAGAGATGGAACGCCGCGACCCCGCAGACGAGCGCGAGACCGACGAGCACGATGGGCCGATCGAAGACCGACCGCACCGGGGCATCGTAGAACCATGGGCGGAGGCCGGACCGCACGGTACCCTCCCGAGCGTGCGCGTCCTGGTCACGGGCGGCGGGGGCTTTCTCGGCTCCCACCTCGTCGAGCGCCTCGAGCGCGACGGCCACGACGTCGTCGTCGCCCGCCGCGCCGACCACGACCTGACGTCGCTGGAGGCGACCGGGAGGCTGTTCGGGGAAGCCGAGGCCGAGCTCGTGTTCCACCTTGCCGCCGAGGTGGGCGGCATCGGCGCGAACCGCGCCAACCCCGGGCGCTACTGGTACGCGAACCTCGCGATGGGGACCAACGTCCTCGAGCAGGCGCGGATCCACGGGACGCGGAAGCTCGTGATCACCGGGACGGTCTGCTCGTACCCGAAGCACGCGGCGATCCCGTTCTCCGAGGACGACCTTTGGGACGGGTACCCGGAGGAGACGAACGCCCCGTACGGCGTCGCGAAGAAGGCCGTGCTCGTCGGGGCGCAGGCATACCGCGAGCAGTACGGGCTCGACGCGATCTTCCTCCTCCCCACCAACCTGTACGGGCCGCGGGACAACTTCGACCTCGAGACCTCGCACGTGATTCCGGCGCTGATCCACAAGATGGTCGAGGCCGAGGACGAGGTCGTGCTCTGGGGCGACGGCTCCCCGACGCGCGAGTTCCTGTACGTCGAGGACTGCGTCGACGGCCTCGTGCTCGCGGCCGAGCGCTACGACGGCCCGGAGCCCGTCAACCTCGGCGCGGCGAAGGAGATCTCGATCCGCGAGCTCGCCGAGCTCGTGGCCGAAGTCACCGGCTTCGACGGGCGGATCACGTGGGACGAGACCCGCCCGGGCGGGCAGCCGAGGCGCTCGGTCGACCCGAGCCGCGCGCGCGAGCTCTTCGGCTTCGAGGCCCGCACGCCGCTCCGCGAGGGGCTCGAGCGCACGGTCGCCTGGTACCGCTCCGCGCTGGCCGGTGTCGGTCGCTAGCGCCTCGGTCGGCGCGGCCAGGGAAGCGGGCCGCACCGTCGACTACCTGCTCGAGCGGCCCCGCGCCGTCCTCGCCACGCTGGCCGGTCTGCAGATCGCCGCGACGACGGTCCTCGCGCTCTTGGTCACGCACAACGGCTGGGTGTGGTTCCAGGGGGGCGACCAGATCTGGCTGACGACGCAAGGCTGGCTCCTGGGGCACCTCGAGCTGCCGCCGACGGAGGTCGGCTACCTCTGGTCGCTGCTCATCGCGCCGATCATGTGGGTCACGGGGCCGACCTACGTGCAGGCCCTCCCGCCGCTCGTCGTCCTCCAGGTCCTCGTGCTCGGGCCGATCGCGGTGCTGTGCGTGTACGGGATCGCGTCCCACATCGGGGGACGCCTGCTCGGCTACTGGGCCTCGTTCCTGTGGGTGATCGCCCCCTTCGCCGCGATCCCGCTCTTCGTCGACCGCTACCAGGAGCGCTGGACCGAGCACTTCGTGCCGCAGGCGCTCGGGCTGACTGCGATGTCCGACTTCCCCTCGACCGTGCTCGTTCTCGCGTCCGCGCTCTTCCTCGTCCGCTCCCTCGACGCCGACCGGCTCACCGACGCACTGCTCGCCGGTCTGCTGCTCGGGGCGGCGGGTGGGATGAAGCCGCCGAACCTGCTCATGGGCTTCGGCGCCGTGCTCGCGTACCTCGTCGCGAGGCGCTTCAGGGAGGGGATCGCCTTCTCCGCGGCCGTCGTCCCCTCGCTGCTCGTCATCCTGCTCTGGAAGGAACGCGGGCTCGGCTCGCTCCCGGTTCTCTCGTTCCAGGAGGTCCGCGTCGCGGCGGGCGCGACCGGCGTGCTCGCGCTGGACGTCGACCGCTACATCGAGCTCGACCTCGATCACTGGCGCCAGCAGATGAACTACCTGCGCGAGTTCTTCTGGAGCGCGCGGCTCGCGCAGTGGGCGCCGTTCGCCGGGCTGATCGCTGTCCTGCGCGTGCGCCGTGGCGCGATCGCAGCCCTCCTCGGGGGCTGGCTCGCGGCCTTCCTGCTCGTGAAGGGCTTCTCGGTGCGGGCGGACATCCAGGCGAACACGTTCTGGCGGCTGCTGATGCCGGCCTGGCCCGCATACCTCATCCTCTTCGCCTCGATCCCGCTGCTCGTGCCGACGCTCGCGCGGCGGCTCGGGGAGCGGGTGCAACCGCCGCGGACGAGACCCGTCGGCCGTCGCGCGCTCGTCGTCGCTGCCCTCCTCACCGTCGTCGTCCCCGCCGCCGCGATCGCGGCCTCCTCCCCGAGCACGGGCCCGGAGCGGGCCGTGATGCAGGACGACGCGGGCAACTTCATCCTCACCTCGATCGACGACGGGGTCGAGCTCGAGGTGTCGCCGGCGCCCGGCGGGCAGCTGCTCCGCTGGACGGAGGGCGGCCCGTGGCGCGCGAGCGTCTTCTACCGCGTGTACCGATCCGAGGACGAGGGCACCGAGTGCGGGCCCAACGAGGGCTCGACCGCGTTCTACTGCTTCGTGCGCGCGGTCCCCATCGCGACCACGCGGGAGACCGAGTACCTCGATCCCTCCCCGCCGGCGGGTGCGACGTACCGGGTCGGAGTCGCCACGAACTGGGCCGACGACCCCGAGCAGGGCGACGTCTTCGCGTTCAGCCGGCCGGTGACCGCGGCCCCGTAGGCGGGCGCCCGACGCGCTCCTCGAGCAGCGCGATCCGCTGCGCGAGCTCGACGTTCTCGTCGGTGAGCTTCGAGATCACTGTCGAGTAGTGCAGGAGCACGAGCAGGATGAAGAGGGTCGCGACAGCGAACAGCACCGCCGGCGGATAGCTCGTGACCCCGACCCAGCCTGCGATCGTGTTCAGTCCGCCCCGCCAGGCGGAGAGCACGAGCAGGACCACCCCGGTCGCGAGCCAGAGCAGCGCGTAGCGCTCCTTGAGCCGGCGGCCGCGCACGAGCTCGAGCACGACGAGGATGAGGAGCACGGAGGCGAGTACGCCGACGATCGAGACGCGGACCGGCGTCACCGGCGCGCTCCCTCGAGCCGCGGGTACCGGCGCAGGCTCGCGACGAGCAGGGCGAGGAGCACCTTGACGATGTAGTAGAGCGAGCGGACGAACGTGATCGAGGAGGCTCCGGTCTCGCGCTCGCGCATCTCCACCTGAACCTGCGAGAGCCGCAGGCCGCTGCGGAGGGCGACGAGCGTCGCCTCGACCTCCGGGTAGTCGTGCGGGTACTCGCGGGCGAAGAGCTCGATGCCCGCGCGGTCGAGCGCGATGAACCCGGACGTCGTGTCCGTGACCCGCTGCCCGCCGAGGAGCGAGACGAGGCGTGCGAAGACGCGGATCCCGAGGCGCCGCGCGAACGGCGGCCGGTACGAGCCGCCGTCATCGACGAAGCGCGAGCCGATCACGAGGTCGGCCTCGCCGCGTTCGAGCGGCTCGAAGAGGCGCCCGATCTCGGCGGCGTCGTGCTGGCCGTCCCCGTCCAGGCGGACCGCACGCTCGTAGCCTTCCTCGACGGCGTAGCGAAAACCGGTCTGGACGGCGCCGCCGATACCGACGTTGAAGGCCAGCTGCAGGACGGTCGCGCCGTTTGCCTCCGCGACCGCGGCCGTGTCGTCCGTGGAGGCGTCGTCGACCACGACGACGTCGATCCCGGGACGCGCCGCCAGGATCTCGCGCACGACCCGCCCGATCGCGCCCGACTCGTTGTACGCGGGAACGACGGCGACCGCGCGCGAGCCTGTCACACCGTCACCCCGGCCTCGAGCCCGACGAGCTGGAGCAGGCGCCTCGCGCGATGCGCGTACGTGTGCTCGTCGAGGACGCGCTCCCGCGCGCGCCGTCCCATCTCCTCGGCCTGGCCGGGGTCGGCGACGAGCTCGCGGTAGGCGGCGACCGCCTCCTCGGCGCTCTCCACGACGACGAGCTCTCGGCCCGGCTCGAACCAGCGATCGATCCCCGCGTGCGGGTTCGAGACGATTGCAGCGCCCGACGACGCGAGCTCGAACGGGCGGGCTGTCGACGAGCCGGGGACGGTCGCGTGCGGGCGCCGGGTGATGTTGAGGTTGACGCGTGCGGACGAGATCACGCGCGCGAAGAGGTTGAAGGGGACGTCCCCGAGGAACCGCGCGGCTCCGGTGTCGCCGCGGAAGTCCAGGCCCCCGAGCACGACATCCAGCTCCGGCGCCGTCCGCGACGGCTCGCCCACCATCGTCTTCATCCACTCGCGCCGGAACTTGTCCCCGTACCCGTAGAAGAAGACGTCGAGCTCCTTCTCGACGGGCTGCGGCGAGAAGAACTCGGGATCGGCGCCCCAGAAGAGCGCCTCCGCCCGCCGGGCCCCGAGCTCGAGCAGCCGGGGGATCGCCCCCTCGGAGTTCGAGACGACCAGGTCGTACTCCCACGGGTCCGCGCCGTGGTAGGGGTTGAAGCCCGTGTCCATGCCGCCGTACTCGGGAAGGCTCATCGGCACGTCCCCGTCGTAGAAGACGACCGGAATCCCGAACCGCGCCCGCAGCGTCTCGGGGACACCCGCGAGGTGCGCCATCGGCACCGTGAAGACGAGGACGGCGTCCGGACGCTCCCGCTCGATCAGCCGCTCGAGGTGGCGCTTCCAGCGGGGGGTCACCCAGCGGCGGATCGTCTCGCGCGTGAGCCGGTCGAACCCGCTCTCCTCCGGGCTCGCCTCGTCGCGGCGCAGGTAGCGGTCGCCGTTGAGGCGCGCAAGGACGTCGCGCACCTTCTGGTACGACTCGCCTTCCCGGTACGTGGGGTTCGGGGCCACGCGCCACCACGGCGACTCGACCGGGCGGCCGCGATACGGCGTCACGACGAGGTCCACGCCCGCCTCGTACATCCCCTTCCAGAGCTGCCACCAGGCAGGCGTGCAGCCGTACCGGAAGTCGAGGTCGACCGCGGAGGCGACGGCGAGGAGCTTCGGCGTTCTCACTTAGTACGCACCCCGCCGCATGATCACCGCCGGGATCGTCCGGGCGATGATGGTGATGTCGAGCCAGATCGACCAGTTCTCGAGGTAGGTGAAGTCGAGGCGCACGAGGTCGTCGAACCCGAGCCCGGACCGGCCGGAGATCTGCCACAAGCCGGTCATCCCGGGGAGTACGGCGTAGCGAGCCCGGTGCCAGTCCTCGAGCAGGCGGTAGTCCCGGAGCGGCAGCGGCCTCGGGCCAACGAGGCTCATCTCGCCCTTGAGAACGTTGACGAGTTGTGGGACCTCGTCGAGCGAGAGCCGCCGCAGGAAGCGGCCCACGCGCGTCACGCGCGGGTCGTCGCGGATCTTGAAGAGCGCCCCCTCGGCCTCGTTCGCGGCCTCGAGCTGCGTCTGCAGCGCATCCGCGTCGGCCACCATCGTCCGGAACTTCAGCATCCCGAACTCCCGCTCGCCGACGCCAATCCGCCGGTCGACGAAGAAGACCGGCCCGCGCGAGTCGAGCTTCACGGCGAGCGCGATCAACAGCCACACGGGCAGCCCGAGCACCAGCGCGAGCGCGGCGACGACGAGATCGAACGCGCGCTTCAGCACCCAGTCCCAGCCCGTGAGCACCGGCGGGCGCAGCTCGAAGAGCGGCGCCCCATGTCCCGGCACATACTCGCCGCGCTGGACGAGCAGCTCCGTCGTCTCGGGGGCAAGACGCACCTTGATGCCCTGTCGGTGGGCGAGCTCGACGACCTCCAGCACCGCGCTCTCGTCGAGCGCGGCCTCGGCGAGGATCACCTCGTCCGGCCGGATGCTCTCGAGCACCGCGGCCAGGTCGGCCCGCCCGCCGAGCCGCAAGGTGCCCGCGACACTGTCGTCCGAGACGGCGCCGACGAGCTCGTACGCGATGCCGCTGCTGGCCGAGGCGAGCGTCGAGCGGAGGTGCGCGAGGCTCGCACCTTCCCCGACGAGGACGACCCGCCGCCGGATGCCTGCAGCGCGCATGACCTCGAGCGAGACCGACTCGTACGCGGCGCGGAGGAGGCCGATCGTGATCGCCGAGAAGACGACCGAGGTCGGGATGAGGCCGGACGTCGTGAAGTCGTAGCCCGTCCCGATGCCGAAGGCAAGCACGATCAGGGCGACGACGATGAGACTGGAGAGGATCCTGCCCGCCCCCGGTCTCCGCTCCCGCACACGATAGAGCCCCGCCTGCGCGAACACGAGCACGGTGATCGGCGCGGCGAACTTGAGCCACTCGGCCGGGCCCTCCCGCCAGAGGAGCCCCCAGTAGATGTCGCCCTCGCCGGCGACGAGCTCCCGGAAGACGAGCGCCAGGTAGATCCCGAGTGCAAGGCCGACCACGTCGAGGAAGACGAGCGAGGCGACGGAGAACGTGCGGCGCACGAGCGTGAGGAGCGGCCCCCGGGAGAGGAGGTAGACGCGGGATGCGCGAACGTCGCGTCCGGAGGGCGTGCTGGGCGGAACGGGGCGCGGCTTCGGTGCCGGCGGAGCGGCCTTGGACACCCTGGGATCTTAGAACCGGGCTACGTCGGCCCAGGTGATCTCGGGCGTCTCGCCCGCGCACGTGCCGGGCAGGGCGTCGAGGTGGGTGGGCTCGGCGACGCGCGCGAGCAGCTGCAGCAGCGCGCCGAGCAGCATCCGCCTTCGTCGGTCGAGGAGGTCGGTGTCATGAAAGTAGACGTGGACGACTCCGGGCAGCGCCCGCCGGAGGAACGCGCGCGCGAGGTCTCCGAGCGAGTGCGTCGTCGGGAGCGCGAGCAGCTCCTGGCCCGACGGGAGACGCACACGCGCGGGTGCCGGGAGAAGCGCCCACGGCTCGCCGGGGCCGAGGTACGCGGGCCGGGTCGCGCGGGGGGTGCAGTCGGCGTAGCCCAGCGCGGCGCACGCCTCCGCGACCTCCGCGTCCGTGTACCAGCCGCCGCCGCAGAAAAGCGTCGGCGCGAGACCGAGCTCGCGCAGCCGCTCGCCTTCCGTGCGGACGCGCCCGCCGGCGCCCTCGGAGGTCGGCCGCGCATGGTCCGGTGCCGTCCAGTGCGTGTGGTGCCCGAGGGGGCCGCGGGCGGCCGCGTTGCGGGCACGTGCGAGCCAGGCCTCCTCGTCCTCGCCGAACGCTGGATCGGCGGGACGCATGAGCGCCGCGACGGCGAAGCCACCGGGCCGTCGCTCCTGCAGGGCGGAGAAGTGCGCCCACGCCGCGTCGTCGAGCGGGCGCTCGACGTGGCAGGAGACAACCGCGTACCGCTCGGCAGGGGTAGCCGCCATGAGCGGGGAAGTATCGTCGGCACGCCCGATGCGCCGTTCCACCGCCATCCTCGTCGTCGCGGCCTGCGCAGCCGTGCCGCGGCTCGCGGTGCTCGCGCGCGAGCGGGAGACGATCCTCGAGGAGTTCGTCGACAAGAGCGACCGCTTCGCGACGACGCTCGTCGAGCACGGCACGTTCGGCTTCCTCCCGGACGTCCCCTCCGCGTACACCCAGCCGCTGTATGGCTGGTTCCTCGCGGCGCTGTACTGGCCCTTCGGCCGCTCCTGGCTCGCGGTCGGGCTCGCGCAGATCGCCGTCGCGCTGTCCACCGCCCTCGTCGTCCTCGCCATCGGGACGTTGCTCCGATCACGGGAAACCGGCGTCGTCGCCGCACTCCTGACGACGCTGCACCCGTACGTCGTCTGGCACGACGTCCACGCCAACCGGGAGCTACTGGACGGCCTCCTGCTCGCGCTCGTCGTCCTCTGTGCCCTGCTCGCGTTCGAGGAGCGATCGCTCGAGACGGCGATCCTCGCCGGCGTCGCCGCCGGGGTCGCGATCCTCGGGAACGCGCGGCTCGCGCTGCTCCCGATCCCGTTGGCCGTCTACACCGCCTGGCGCGTCCGGCCGGGAGCGCGAGCGGTGCTCGCGGCACTCGCGCTCGTCGCGAGCGCGGCCGTCGTCGTCGCGCCCTGGGTCGTACGCAACGAGGCGCAGGTCGGCTGCGTCGCGCTGACGACGGATACGCGCGCCCTCTGGAAGGCCAACAACCTGAACACCCACGACGTGCTCGCCCGCGGCGGCTGGATCGACGACGTGCCCGAGCTTCCGGGTGCGCCGCCCTGGCCCGAGCTCGCGGCCGACCTGACGCTCGCGGGGCAGCCGACCTCGGTGGACGAGTGCGCGCAGATGCGCCTCTACCGGGAGGAGGTGCTCGACTTCTGGCGGGAGCACCCGGGCGAGAAGGGCCGGCTCGCCGTGCAGGCGACGCGCATGCTCTGGAGCCCGGTGCCGTCCGAGTCGGACGAGAGCGGCAGCGGGCTCGCCCGCACCGCGCGGAGGACCGTGGAGCCCGCGTACGTCCTCGCGCTGTACGGGCTCGCGCTCGTTGGCCTCTTCGTCGCGCCGGGCCGCTTCGTCGCGCTCGCCGTGCTCATGCTCGGCTACAACACGCTCGCCGCGATGGTCTTCGCCGGGACCGCGAGGTACCGGGTCCCCTGGGACTTCCTGCTCGCGCTGCTCGCCGCGTTCGCGCTGGCGACCCTGTGGGAGCGGTACCGGACGCGCCGCTACTCGGGCGCGCCGGAGCCGAGCGCGCCCGCATAGAGCTCCTCGATCCTCCGCGCGCTGCGCTCGGGCGTGAACTCGGCGAGCGCGCGCTCCCGGCCCGCAAGACCCATCGCCCGGGCACGGTCGAGGTCTCCGACGAGCGCCACGATCGCCTCCGCGAGCGCCTCGGCGTCGCCGGAGGGAACGACGAGGCCGGTCTCTCCGTCGGCGACGATCTCGGGCAGGCCGCCGACGGCGCTCGCGATCACGGGCCGCGCGCGCTCCATCGCCTCGAGCGCGACCATGCCGAAGCCCTCGCCGAGCGAGGGGACGACGACGATCGCGGCCTCCTCGATCGCGTCGCGGACCGGCGACACGAAGCCGAGGAAGCGGACCGCCTGCTCGAGCCCGAGCTCGCGGGCGTACGACTTGAGCGCAGGCTCGAGCGGGCCGCGGCCCGCGAGGTCTAGGGTGACCCCGGGGACGGCTGCACGCGCCTGCGCGAGCGCGCGCAGGAGCACGAGGTGGCCCTTGATCGGGATGAGCCTGCCGATGCAGAGCAGGCGCGGCTCGCCGCCCGCGTAGGGGACGACCGAGTCCTGCGCCGAGATCCCGTAGTGGACGATCTCGAAGTCCTCCTCCTCGAAGCCCTCGGTCTCGGCGAGGTAGCGCGCGAGGCCCTGCGAGATCGCGATGTGGACGTGCGCGAGGGAGCCCACCGAGCGGTCCGCCAGCCCGAACCAGCGCCCCTCCCGGAACTCGTTGAAGCCGTGCTTCGTCGAGAGGCGGAGCGGAACCCGCGCCAGCGAGCCCGCGAGCTGGCCGTAGACGTCCGCGTGCACGAGGTGCGTGTGCAGGATCCTCGGGCGGGCCCGCGTCAGGTAGGCGACGACCTCGCCGAACGCAATCGGGTCGACGTCTGCGCGCAGGCGGACGTCGTCGAGCGGCACGCCGCGTGCGACGAGCTCGCGCGCGAACTCCCAGGCGCCGGGCTCGTCCTCGTGGAGCATGAGGAA
>DASSCD010000122.1:0-3390 GCA_035698005.1 Gaiellaceae bacterium
GTCCGCGATCTCGAGCGAGACGTCGTCGAGCGCGACGACGTCGTCGGAGAAGGCTTTCGTCACGTTCTCGAGCCCGATCGCTGCCATGCGCCAGGCTATACCGAATATCACATTCGTTGGAAAGTGGTATTGACCACCGACGGGGGATGCACTTAGACTCGTGCGAATGGGTAAACGGCGAAGCGGCGTCGACTCACCTCCCGACATGCTGCGGGCCTCGCTCGACGGGCTCGCGACCGAGGTCGGCGGCGACGCGGGCGCCGACTACGACCTGCGCTCGACGCGGGAGCTCGTGGAGCGGATGGCGGACGAGGACGCGGTCGTGTCAACCGCGGTCAAGGCGGCCGCCGGGGCGATCGCGGAGCTCGTCGACGCGGTGGCGTCGAGGCTACGCGCCGGCGGGCGCCTGGTGTACGTGGGCGCCGGATCCTCGGGACGGATCGCCGCCCTCGACGCCTCGGAGTGCGAGTCGACCTTCTCCACTCCCCCCGGCACCGTCGTCGCTCTCTTGGCCGGCGACCTCGCCGCATCTGCACCGGAGCAGGAGGCAGCCGAGGACGACGCCGAGGCAGGCGCCGCAGCCGTGGCCGCGCTCGGCGTCGGCACGGCGGACGTGGTCGTCGGCGTGAGCGCGAGCGGGCGGACGCCCTACGTACTCGGCGCGATCGGGGCCGCGAGCGAGGCCGGCGCCCTGACCGGCTGCGTGGTCGCCGTCGAGGGCTCCGAGCTCGCCGCCTCGGTCGAGCACGCTGTCGTCGTCGTCGTGGGACCGGAGTTCCTCGCGGGTTCGACGCGGCTCAAGGCCGGCACGGCGCAGAAGCTGGTCTTGAACACGGTCTCGACGCTCGTGATGGTCCGGCTCGGCAAGACCTACGGCAACCTGATGGTCGACGTCGCGGCGACGAACGACAAGCTCCGCGCCCGCGTCCGGCGCATCGTCGAGACCGCGACCGGCGCGGACGCAGCCGAGGTCGAGCGCGCGCTCGAGGACGCCGACGGCGAGGCGAAGGTCGCAATCGTCGCGCTGCTCGCGAACGTCCCCGCCGACGAGTCGCGCGAACGGCTCGCCGCGAGCCGGGGCAGCATCCGCCGGGCGGTGGACGGATGAGGCTCGGCGTCGAGGCCGCGATCGTCGACGGCAGGCTCGTCCGCGGCGACGTGGAGGTCGTCGACGGGCGGACCGCCGGCTACGGCCTCGTCTCCCCGAACGGGCACGGGATCGCCGCGCCGGGCCTCGTCGACCTGCAGGTGAACGGGTTCGCCGGCGTCGATCTCCTCGAGGCAGACGCGGACGGCTACCGGCGAGCCGGTGACGCCCTGCTCGAGACCGGCGTCACCGCGTACCTCCCCACCTTCGTGACTGCCCCCGAAGCGCAGCTCCTCGCCGCCCTCCGCGAGGTGCCTGCGACGTCGGACGGGCCCCGCGTCCTCGGAGCGCACCTCGAGGGGCCGTTCCTCTCCGAGCTACGGCTCGGGATCCACCGCGCCGGCGCTCGGCGCGATCCGGACGTGGAGCTCCTCGAGCGCCTGCTGGCCGCGGGGCCGGTCCGACTGATGACACTCGCACCGGAGCTGCCCGGCGCCGATGCGCTGATCGAGCGTCTTCTGCGCCACGAGGTGGCGGTCTCGTGCGGGCACTCGGACGCGACCGCGGAGGAGGCGAACGCGGCGTTCGACGCCGGCGTCCGCAGCGTCACCCACCTTTTCAACGCCATGCGGCCGTTCCGTCACCGGGACCCGGGCATCGCCGGCGCCGCCCTCGCGCGCGACGACGTCGTGGTGCACGTGATCCTCGACGGCGTCCATCTCGCGCCGGAGACCGCGAGCGTCGTCTGGCGCGCTGCGGCGGGCCGCGTTGCGCTCGTCACGGACGCGATGGCGGGGGCGGGCCTGACCGACGGCTCGTACCGGCTCGCGGGCCTGGACATCGAGATCGTCGACGGTGTCGCGCGCGGCCCGACCGGGGCCCTCGCCGGGAGCACGCTGACGCTGATCGAGGCAGTACGGAACCTGCACGCGCTCGGCGCGCCGCTCGAGGACGCGATCGGGGCGGCGACCGAGGTGCCCGCCCGGGTGCTCCGCAATCCGGGGATCGGGCGGATCGCCGTGGGGCATCCCGCGGATCTCCTCGTCCTCTCCGACGAGCTCGAGGTCGAGCGCGTCCTCGTGGACGGGCGGGACCGTGTCGTCAGCTGACGCCGCCGCGTCGCCGGTCCCTGCACGGCTGGGAGAGCGCTTCCTCGCCGAGATCCGCGAGCAGCCGGACGCCCTCGGGCGCCTGCTCGAGTCAGCGGAGGCGTTCGAGCGCGTGGCGCGCACGATCCGCGAGCGCGGCGCGACGACGATCCGCATGGTCGGTCACGGCTCCTCGGACAACGCCGCCTCCTACGGTGTGTACGCGTTCGGGCTCCTTCCCGGCTGGACGGCGCTCCGCGACTCGATCTCGCTGACGGTCTACTACGACGCCGCGCTCGACATGCGCGGCTGCACGGCGCTCGCTCTGTCGCAGTCGGGTCGCACGCCCGATGTCGTCGAGTACCTCGTCCGCGCACGCGAGCGGGGCGCATACACGGTCGCCGTCACGAACGACCCGGGCTCGGCGCTCGCAGGCGCGGCGGAGGACGTGCTGCCGCTCGCGGCCGGGCCGGAGCTCGCCGTCGCGGCGACGAAGACGTACCTGAACCAGGTCGCGGCGCTCGGGCTGCTCGCGGCGAGCGCGGCCGGCGAGTCGGAGGCGTTCGCCGCCGGGTTGCGCGAGGCGCGTGACGCCCTCCTCCCGCTCGTCCGCGAGCTCGAGGCGCGCATCGCGAGCGTCGCTCTGCCCTTCGCGTTCGCCGGGCGCATGTTCGTCGTCGGCCGCGGCGCCGAGTTCTCGACTGCCCGGGAGATCGCGCTGAAGCTGCTGGAGACGTGTCGCGTCGCGGCCGAGCCGCTGACGGCCACCGACCTGGCGCACGGGCCAGTCGCCGCCCTCGACCCACTCTTCCCCGTGTGGGCGATCGCCTCCGACGACGGCACCCTGCCCGCCGTGCTCGAGGCCGCGGCACGTGCTCGCGAGGCCGGGGCGACCCTGATCGCAAGCGGGAGCGCCGCCGCGGCGGTTCAGGGAGCGGACTACACCCTTGCCGTCCCGCGTCTCTCCTCCCCGCTGCTCTCCCCGCTGCTCTCCGTCGTCCCCGGCCAGCTCTTCGCCTGGGCCCTCGCGACCGCGAAGGGCCTCGACGCCGACGAGCCTCGCGGTCTCTCGAAGGTGACGCTGGCTCGATAGGCGCGACACCGCAATCAGCCAGCGCTGATTCCGGTCGCGCAAGCATCGCCCGAGGCGGCCGCTTCGCGGCCGGTGTGCTTGCGTCTGTCAGAGGTTGAAGCTTGGCGCTCCCGCAGACGCAG
>DASSCD010000123.1:0-12087 GCA_035698005.1 Gaiellaceae bacterium
GTCGAAGCGCTCGACGGCGAGCCGCTTTCCTCCGCGGCTGCGAACGTGCTCGACGAGCGCCGCGAGCGCGACGCGCAGCCAGTCGTCGTCCGGGTCGCGCAGCGGGACGAGCGAGCGGCCGCCGCGCTCGACGTAGAGCACCGCCTGGCACTCGCTCCCGCGAAGCACGAGCGACGGTGTCCCGTAGGGCTCCGTTCCCGCGGCCTGCACGCGCCAGCGGCCGTGCATGCGCAGGTGGCTGCGGAGGAGTAGGCCGCCCTCGAAGCGAAGGAGCAGGTTCTTGCCGACGGCTTCGACCCGCTCGAGGCGCAGGCCGTCCAGCCGTTCCGGGAGCCGCAGGACCGCCGCGCGAGGATGCGGCGTCTCGACGGCGACGATCTCGCCTTCGAGGACGCGGAGCCGCTCCGCCGCACGATGGAGCGCGTCGCCCTCAGGCATCGGCCGACGTCACGCGCGCAGGACGGCGCGGCGCGGGCCGGCGAGGAAGCCGGCCTCGAGGAGCAGCGGCATCACCCCGGTCTCGCCGACCGGCTCGCCGTCGAAGCGCTCGACCGCGAGCCGCTTCGCTCCCCCGGCCCGCACGTGCGCGACGAGCGCTCCGAAGGCCGGGCGCAACCATTCCGGATCGGGCTCGCGGAGCGGGACGAGCGAGCGCCCGCCGCGCTCGACGAAGAGCACGGCCTCGCCGTCCCTGAGTACGACCCACGCGCCGGCCACGCGGGCCGCCCGTGCGCCCGCGCGACGCGGCCAGGGCAGCGCCGCGCCGTACGGCTGCGCCGGGTCGGCGGCCGCGAGCACGAGGAGCTGCGGCTCGTCCTCGGAACGGCGTTCGCGCAGCCGCTCGACCGCGCCGGGGAGGGCGAACTGCGCGCCGCCGAGGCCCTCGACGAAGTACCCGCGCCGGCACGTCCCGAGCGTCTCCAGCGCGCGGAGCTCCGCGTACACCGCTCCGTAGCCGCCGCGGATCCCCTCCCCGCGAACGCCGTCGCGCGTGACGATGCCCTGCCGCTCGAGGAGGAGCTCCGCGAGCGCACGGCGGTCGGGGTCGCCCGCGAACAGCTGGGCTGCGGCGGACCAGCGTCCCTGCGTCGGCGAGGGCAGCGTGACGCGTGCCCGGGAGAAGCGACGCGGACGACGCTCGGAACGCGGCGACTCGTAGCGACGCGAAGCGCGTAGCGGCGCCCACGCATCGTTCGTGACCTCGCCCGCCCAGACGAGGTCCCACAGCGCGGCCAGCGCGTCGGAAGCAGCGAGCTCCGAGGCGGCGACCAGGTCGGCCCAGAAGAGCGCGCCGCGCGAGAGCGCGACTCTCACCGCCGCGTGCGCCGGCCCTTCGGGCGGCGCCTCCGCCGGCGGTGCGCCGAGGAGCGGAGCGTCCTCGCGGAAGTAGAGGGCGACGCGGTCGAGCCCGGCACCAACCCAGACGACGTCGCCGGAGGCGCACAGCGCGTCGAGGTCGGCCGGCCGGTAGCCGGGCACGCGGCGCGGGAGCACGTCGCTCTCCCACAGCGAGACGGGCAGCGCGACACCCTGCAGGGGGACGAGAGCCTCGCGCAGCGACTGACGCCTGCCGATCCCGTGCCACGAGGGGAGGAAGCGGCCGAACGCCGCCTGCTCGGCGGGCTCGACCTCGCGCCGCAGGACCGCGAGAGTGGCGCGCCTGATTCGCCGCAGGACGTCGGGGTCGCACCACTCGCGCTCCGTGCCGCCCGGGCGAATCTCACCGCGGACGAGCGCGTCGGCGACCTCGAGCGCCCGCAGCTCCTGCTCGACCTCCGCGGGCGAGAGCCCGAAGCGCGTGGCGACCTCATCGGTCGTGAAGGGGCCGTGGGTCCGCGCGAAGCGGCGGAGAACGGCGGCACGAGCCTCGGGAACGGGCTCGAGGAAGACGTTCGGAACGCCGCCGGGCGGCACGACGCCGAAGGCGTCGCGAAGGAGGCCGGCGTCTTCGACCGCGGCCACCGCGCCCTCCCGTCCCACGCGTGTGCGGAACGCCCGCCGCTCGCGCACGAGCGTCTCGGCGAAACCCGCGTCGAGCTCGCCCTCGAGCAGCGGCCCTGCCCGCCTGAGCAAGTCGTGCAGCTCGTCCGCGTTCCGCGGGACCGGCCGCAGCGACTCCTCGACCTGCTCGATCGCGCCGGCGTCGAGCAGCTCGCGCAGCTCCTCGACCCCCATCAGCTCGCGCAGGAGATCGCGGTCGAGCGACAGGGCCTGCGCACGCCGCTCCTCCGGGGGCGTGTCGTCCTCGTACATGTAGGTCGCGACGTAGTCGAAGAGGAGCGAGGATGCGAATGGCGATGCGGACGCCGTCTCGACCTCGACGAGGTCGAGCTCCCGCGTCTGGAGCCCGCGCAGGATGCGGCGCAGCGCCGGGAGGTCGAAGACGTCCTGCAGGCACTCGCGGTAGGTCTCGAGGACGATCGGGAACTGCGGGTAGCGGCGCGCGACCTCGAGCAGGCTCTGCGCCTTCAGCCGCTGCTGCCACAAGGGCGTGCGCTGCCCCGGGCGGCGGCGCGGGATGAGGAGCGCGCGCGCGGCGTTCTCGCGGAAACGCGAGCCGAAGAGCGCCGAGCGGCCGAGCTCGGCGAGGACGAGGTCCTCGACCTCGCCGGGGTCGAGCTGAAGGTCCGAGAGCGGCGGAGCCGCGTCCGAGTCGGGGAAGTGGAGGGCGATGCCGTCGTCCGACCACAGCGACTGCGCGTGCACGTCGAGCGTGTCGCGGAGCCTCGCAGCCAGCGCCATCGCCCAGGGCGCGTGCACGCGGCCGCCGAAAGGGGTGAGGACGCAGACGCGCCAGTCGCCGATCTCGTCGCGGAAGCGCTCGACGACGACGGCACGGTCGGAGGGGACGATCCCGGTCGACGCCTCCTGCTCGCGGAGGAAGGTGACGAGGTTGCGCGCGGCGCGCTCGTCGAGGCCGTAGTCGACGCCCAGCCGCGACGCCGCGTCGCCGTCGTCGAGGGCGACGAGCTCCCGGGTGGCCGCGCCGATCCTCTCCCCCAGCTCCGCCGGGCGTCCGATGCCCTCTCCTTTCCAGAACGGCGCGACGCCGGGGACTCCGGGAGCCGGCGAAACGAGCACCCGGTCGCGGGTGATGTCCTCGATCCGCCAGGTCGAGGCGCCGAGCACGAACGTCTGGCCTTCGCGCGCCTCGTACACCATCTCCTCGTCGAGCTCGCCCACGCGGCCGCCTCCGTCGACGAGGTACACGCCGAAGAGGCCGCGGTCGGGGATCGTCCCGGCATTCGTCACCGCGAGGCGGCGTGCGCCCGTACGCCCGCGCACGAGCCCTGCCGTCCGGTCCCAGACGATCCGCGGGCGAAGCTCGGCGAACTCGTCGGAGGGATAGCGCCCGGCGAGCATGTCGAGGACGTTTTCGAGCTGACCCCGCGAGAGGTCGGCGAACGGGTATGCGCGGCGGACGAGCTCGTGCAGCTCCTCGACGGCGATCTCCTCGTCCGCGCACACGGCGACGATGTGCTGCGCGAGCACGTCGATCGGGTTGCGGGGGATGCGCGTCTCCTCGATCGCCCCCTCCCGCATCGCGCGCGCGACGACCGCGGACTCGAGCAGGTCGGCGCGGAACTTGGGGAAGATGCGCCCCTTCGATACCGAGTGCAGCTCGTGGCCCGCGCGGCCGACGCGCTGCAGGCCCCGCGCCACCGACTTCGGGCTCTCGACCTGGATCACCAGGTCGACGGCTCCCATGTCGATGCCGAGCTCGAGCGACGACGTCGCGACGAGGCAAGGGATGCGGCCCGCCTTCAGCAGCTCCTCCACCTGCACGCGCTGCTCACGCGCGAGCGAGCCGTGGTGGGCGCGCGCGAGCTCCTCCTCGGCGAGCTCGTTCAGGCGGAGGGCGAGCCGCTCCGCGAGCCGGCGGTTGTTGACGAAGACGATCGTCGAGCGGTGCTCACGCACGAGCTCGAGGATCGCGGGGTAGATGGAGGGCCAGATCGACCGGCTGGAGGACTCGACGCCCGGCCCCATCTCGACGCCGTCCGCGAGCGGCGGGACGGAGAGATGCGCCGTCGACCCGAGCTCGCGCATGTCCTCGAGCGGGACGACGACCTCGAGGTCCAGCTGCTTCCGGATGCCGGCGTCGACGAGCTCGACCTCGCGTCCCGTCCCGGCGACGAAGCGCCCGATCTCCGCGAGCGGGCGCTGGGTCGCGGAAAGCCCGATCCGCTGGAACGGCTGCTCGACGATCCGCTCGAGGCGCTCGAGCGAGAGCGTGAGATGCGCGCCGCGCTTGGTCCCGGCCACCGCGTGCACCTCGTCGAGGATGACGGCCTCGATCCCGCGCAGCGTCTCCCGGGCCTGGGAGGTGAGGAGCAGGAAGAGCGACTCGGGGGTGGTGATGAGGATGTCTGGCGGCGTGCGCAGCATGCGGCGGCGCTCCTCGGGCGGCGTGTCTCCCGTGCGCACGGCGACAGCGAGCTCGGAGCGCAGGCCGGCGAGCGGGCTCCGCAGATTGCGCTCGATGTCGTAGTTGAGTGCCTTCAGGGGCGACACGTAGAGCAGACGCAGCCCGGTTCCCGGGGTCGCGTTCAGCCGGTCGATCCCGATGAGGAAGGCCGCGAGCGTCTTCCCCGAGCCGGTCGGCGCCTGGATGAGCACGTGCCCACCGCGGGCGATCGCGGGCCACCCGAGCTCCTGTGCAGGGGTCGGGCCGGCGAAGGCTCGCTCGAACCACTCCCGCGTCGCGGCCGAGAAGACGTCGAGGGGCGCCATCCAGCGAGCGTACCTCCGTCGTCGTAGGCTGCGCGCGTGCGCTACGACGTCCTCGTCGTGGGCGGCGGCACGGCAGGCTGCGTCCTCGCCGCGCGGCTGAGCGAGAGCCCTGACCGCCAGGTCTGCCTGGTCGAGGCTGGGCCGGACTACGGGTCGCTAGCCGACGGCCGCTGGCCCACAGAGCTGCTCGACGCCCGGGACATGGCCGGATCGCATCTCTGGCGTGCGGGCGGCGAAGACGGACGTCCGCTTGGAGGGCGCGTGCTCGGCGGCTCTTCGTCGGTGAACGCGTGCATGGTCGTTGCCGGCACCGCGGCGGACTACGACGAGTGGGGCGCCGGGTGGTCGTTCGCAGATCTGCGCCCGTTCCTCGACCGCGCCCGGACGGAGCTGCGCACGGCGAGAGCCAACACCGACCGGCCGACCGCGTTCCAGCGTGCGTTCCTCGACGCGGCGCAGGCGGCGGGCCATCCGCCCGTCGACCCCGACGACCTCGCGACGCCCGTGGGCGTCGGGCCCTATCCGGCGAACGTCGTCGACGGGAGGCGCTGGAACGCGGCCTTCGCCTACCTCGATCCGGCTCGGGGTCGGCCCAACCTGTCGATCGTCGCCGACACGCTCGTCGACCGCGTCCTCTTCGACGGCTCGCGCGCGAGCGGGATTCTCACCTCCGACGGCCGGGAGCTCGAGGCCGAGCACGTGCTGCTCGCTGCCGGCGCCTACTTCACGCCGGCGATCCTCCTCCGCAGCGGCATCGGCCCGGAGGCCGAGCTCCAGCGGCACGGCACCCGGGTTCTCGAGGCGCTCCCGGTCGGCGAGCGCCTGCTCGACCACTGCGGGACCGACGTCTCCTTCGAGGTCTCGACCGAGCTGCAGACCGAGACGGGGGCCGAGGCTGCGGAGCACGGAGTCTTCGCCTCGCACGTCGTCGCCAAGGCGGCGAGCACGGCCTGCGCGGCGGACAGCTGGGACCTCCACCTCGTGCCGTGGATCTCGCGCGTCGAGGATGGGCGGTTCAGAGGCTACGTCATCGTGTTCCACATGAAGCCGCTCTCGAGCGGCTCCGTTCGCCTCGCGTCGATCGACTCGGCCGTCCCTCCGATCGTCGAGCGCGGCTTCCTCAGCCGCGAGGAGGACCTCGGCCCGATTCTCGAGGGCATCGAGCTCGCACGCGCGATCGCGGCGCAGGAGCCGCTGCACGGCCTCCTCGACACCGAGGTCGCGCCCGGCGCCGCCGATCCCGCGGAGTTCGTGCGCACGACCATCCGCAACTACTTCCACCCCGCCGGAACCTGCCCGCTCGGGACCGTCGTCGACGCCCACGGCCGCGTCTTCGGCACCGAGGGGCTGTACCTCGCGGACGCGTCCTTCATGCCGACGATCCCGCGCGCGAACACGAACCTGACGACGGCCGCTATCGCCGAGAAGATCGCGGCCGGCTTCTGACGGCGGCTCGCGTCTAGTATCGAGGCGTGCCCGAGGCGCTCTACTTCACGGAGTCGCAGGAGGCGAACGAGCTCATCGCGCGCAAGCCGCTCGCGCTCCTGATCGGGTTCGCGCTCGACCAGCAGGTGACCGTTCCGACCGCGTTCTCCGGCCCGCTCAAGCTGCAGCAGCGAATCGGGGAGCTGGACGCGTCCCGCATCGCGGCCATGGACCCGGCCGCCCTCGAGGAGGCATTCCGGCAGAAGCCGGCGATCCACCGCTTCCCGGGCGCGATGGCGCGGCGCGTGCAGGAGCTGTGCGCGCTCGTCGTCGAGGAGTACGGCGGCCACGCGGAACGAGTGTGGACGGAGGCTGCGGACGCCGCCGACCTGCGACAGAGGATCGGATCGTTGCCCGGCTTCGGCGCGACGAAGATCGCCGGGCTCGGATCCGTGCTCGCGCTGCACTTCGGTATCGAGGCGGCCCAGGAGCTCGTCCCCGAGCACCCGTGCCTCGGCAGGATCGACTCGCACGAGGGGCTGCTCGAGTACCAGGCCGCGAAGCGCGCGCACAAGGCATCGCAACGGGCGGCCCAGACCGCGTGAGGTGCGTCGGGGCCGCGGAGGCGACGGTCTTCCGGCTCGCGACGGGCATCGCGCTCCTCGGCACCGTCGACCACGCCCTCGCCCGAGCGCGCTGACGACCTCTTCCCGCATCGAACTCGTCACCCTGACCGACGGCGGGCAGCGCCCCGCCGACGTCGCGCGCGGGATCGCCGCGTTCCTCGCGCGGGCCGAGCGGACGCTCGACATCGCGGTCTACGACGTCCGCTTCGAGACCGACGCCGGCGCCCTCGTCCTCGCCGCCTTGCTCGCCGCGGTGCAGCGCGGCGTCCGGGTGCGGCTCCTCTACAACATCGCCCACCCCGGCCCGATCCCCGTGCCGCCGCCGCCGGAGACCGCGCCCGAAGCGATCGAGGCACTCCCGGTGGAGACGCGCGGCGTCGCCGGCGTCCCCGACCTCATGCACCACAAGTTCGCCGTCCGCGACGGGGCGTCGGTGTGGACGGGCTCGACGAACTGGACGGACGACTCCTGGTCGCGGCAGGAGAACGTGATCGTCACCGTCGATGCCCCGGAGATCGCCTACGCGTACGCGCTCGCGTTCGAGCAGCTGTGGGCGAGCGGGACGGTCGAGCACACTGGCGACGTCGAGCCGCGCCCGCAGGACGTGGACGGCGCGCGCGTCCGCGCCTGGTTCTGCCCCGAGTACGGCGAGGCACTGTCGCACCGGATCGCGAAGCACATCGGCAAGGCAAAGACGCGAGTCCGGATAGCCTCCCCGGTCCTCACCTCCGGGCCGATCCTGGGGACGCTCGTCGAGGTCGTGCAGGAGGGACGCAGCGATCTCGCCGGCGTCGTCGACGACACGCAGGTCGACCAGGTGTTCCACCAGTGGCGCACGAACGGGGTCAGCGAATGGAAGATCCCGCTTCTGCGCACGGTGATCGAGGGCGCGCCCTGGAGCGGCAAGGGCTCGGTTCCGTGGACGCCGGAGTCGGTGCACGACTTCATGCACGCGAAGGTCGTCGTCGCCGACGACACGTCGTTCGTCGGCAGCTTCAACCTCTCCCGCTCGGGCGAGCGGAACGCCGAGAACGTCGTCGAGATCCGGGATGCCGGCGTCGCCGACCGGCTGGCCGCGTACATCGACGAGATCCGCGCGCGCTATCCGCGCGCGACCGCTCCCGGGCCGGAGGGGCCGGGCGGCGCGCCCGGCCCCTGACCCACGAGTTACCGCTTCGTCGGGTTGTGCAGCTGGGCGCGGATCGCGCCCGCCGGATGGGCAGGCGTCGTCGTGTGCAGGTTCACGTAGTACGCACGCGGATTGTCGAGGATCGCCTGCAACGTGGTCGGCGAGCCGGCGACGACCTTCGTCAGGTTGCCCACGCCGTCCACATCAGCGGGCTCGTTCGTGCCGGAGTCGACGACGATGCCGCCGTTCGCCCCCTTCGCACCCTGATGGATGTGGAGGCCGGAGATCGTCACCGAGCCCGGGAACGCATAGTTGAAGTAGAAGATCACCTCGCCCGAGGTGATCGCACCGGCCGAGTTGCGGGTGAGGTCGAACGTGACGCTGCCGACCGCGTCCGCACGGAGGCCCTTGATCGCGGGCACCTCCTGGCTCGGCTTGAGCCGGAGCTTGAACACAGGCGTCGCCGAGAGCGACGGCTTGCCCTTTGGCGGCTTCTTCGCCGCGGCGCCGCCTGCGCCACCGACGACCACGAGGGCGAGGGCCCCGAGGAGCGCGAGCGAGGCCACGAGCATCGTCTTCTTCGTCATTGCCGCCTCCTTCGTTCGTTCAGCCGAAAAGCCCCCTGATGGAGGCCACATGAGTTGGATACCCGCTGGGCCACGAACCTGCGCGGCCGAGGGCATCCGTACGAAATCCTTACCGGCACGTCACAAACCGCTCAAGGAAAGAACACGGCTCGGTGTCTGACTTCGCTCCGGAGCCATCGTCTCGGGGAGGTCGACGCAATGAGAGCACGTGTCCTCGTCATCGCCCTCGCGGGCCTCGTCGTCGTCGGGGTCGCATCCGCCGCGCTCGCCAAGCCGCCCGCCCGCGACCTGCGGGGCGACGTGGCCCGCGCCGACCTGCGCGGTGTGAACTTCGTCGAGACCTGCCGCTTCAGCCACCAGGGTCCCGACGACCCGATCGTCTTTCCGGGGAAGCCGGGAGCCTCGCACCAGCACACGTTCGTGGGCAACCGGACGACGGACGCGTTCTCGATATTCGGCTCGCTCCGCTCGGCCCGCACGACGTGCGCGCGCGCCGCCGACACCGCCGCGTACTGGGTGCCCGCCCTGTACCAGGGCGCAGCGGTCGTGCTCCCCCGCGCCGCGACGATCTACTACCGGCGCAGCACGACGTCGCCGGTCATGCCGTTCCCGAACGGGCTGCGGATGATCGCCGGCGACGCGGCCGCGACGAGCCCGCAGGGCATGCGAGTGACGTTCTGGAGCTGCGGCGCGCTCTCGGGGGTCTCTCCGTCCGCCGACGTGCCGACCTGCCCGCAGGTGCGCGGGTCGTCCCTCCGGCTGCACGTCCGCTTCCCGAGCTGCTGGGACGGGAGGCGGCTCGACAGCGCGGATCACAAGAGCCACCTGGCGTACGCCGTGCGCGGGTCCTGCCCGTCTACGCATCCCGTCGCCGTCCCCGCGATCGCCCAGATCTACCGCTACCCGACGCTCGGCGGCGACGGCTTCACGCTCGCGTCGGGAGGCGAGTTCAGTGCGCACGCCGACTTCTTCAACGCCTGGAGGCCGGGAGCGCTGAAGCGGCTCGTGGAGGGCTGCCTGAACGCCCTCGTCCACTGCGGGCGCGGGTAGTCGCCGCGCCGCACGAGGAGGCGCCGGTGTCTGCCGCCCGGCGCCTCTCCCGTTGCGGGCCCTAACGAGGCGCTCACAGACCGTCGCTACCGTCCGGCGCCATGATCGGTCTCCGGCCCGCGCTCGTGCTGCTCGCCGTGCTCGCGCTCTCGGGCTCGGTGGCGCGGGCGACCTCGTCGAGCGAGACGCGCGATGCGCCAGTGCCTTCCCTCGAGCCGGCGAAGACGGCCGCAGAGTGGCGGGCACTGACGCGGGAGCAGCCGCGCGGTCGCGCCGCCCAGGCGGCATGCCGTCCGCTGCGTGCGGTCTTCTACGCCGCCTCCGACTGGCTGCGACTGGCGACGAAGCTCCGCGCGAGCGGTTCGCCGTGCGCCGAGTACTACATCTCGGTCCCGCCGATCGTCGCCGACAAGACGACGTTCCGCCGCGACCAGGCCCGACGCATCCGAGCGCTCGGGCCGAACTTCCATGCGCTCGCGGAGGTCCACTTCACGACCTGGAACCGCTGGGTGGCGTCGACCGGGAGCTCGTGGCACACGGCCGGCGTCACCGCGCGCCAGCGGATGGCCGAGGCGGGGTACGACGTCGCGCTCGGCGACTCGTGGATGCTGAACGAGCTCAACTCCGCCGTTCGCCGCGGAGACGGGAACGCGCGCGCGAACGTCCGCGAGTTCCTGCGCGGACTGTACGAGGGGGACGGGCGGCGGCCGACGAAGGGCGCCGTCCTCGTCATCGGGTTCGGCCAGCGGACGAGCAACGTGAGCGTCTACCAGAGCACCCTCCAGGCGTGGCTCGCCGATTCGGCGTTCTGGACGGACATGTCGACGTACGTCGCGGACTGGTCGCAGGAGGTCTACGGCGACCTGCGCGCGCACGCGGTGCCCGGCTCGCCGACTCTCGTGCGCCGCGAGTACCTGAACGATTACCTGCAGCACCACCTCGTGCTCGCCGGGGCCGGCCCGCCGGAGATCGAGACCGCCCGCGCCTACCTGCGCGAGGCGTACAGCCCGCTCGCGAACGGCGCCTGGCCGCGCGAGAGCGCCTGGGGATGGACGATGGTCCCCGCCGAGCAGATGGCCGCGTACCTCTCGGCGCAGGTGGACGCGCTGCGTGCCTTCAGCACGGCGGCCGGGCAGGCCCGCGATCACTGGGGCTTCGCGTGGGCGCCGAGCAACACCACCGGGATGCCGGCTGGCGACTTCGCGGCCCAGACGGGCTCGCTGCTCGACCGGCTCGCCGCCGCTGTCCGCGACTCGGGAGCGGTCGACCCGGAGAGCCCCGGAAGCGGCGCGTGCGGCGCCGACGAGTCCCTGTGCGCGGTCGACCTCGCGGACGCACGGCACAACGAGGCCTGGCGATCGTTCCGCGCCTGGGCGCAGTCGATCCTCTCGCTCGGCCCGGTCTCGCCGATCTCCCTCGTCGCCGGCGTCGCGTCCGGGCCGCTCGAGCTCTCCGTCTCGTCGGCGGTCACTCGGCCTGTGAGCGTGACGCTCCGCTCGAGCTCGGCCGGAGGCGCGTTCTCGACGAGCCCAGTAGGGCCGTGGACGGCCACGCTCTCCCTCTCGGTCGTGCCCGGCGCACCCGTCGCCTACTACCACCGCGACACGCGTGCCGGCACCGCGACCGTCAGCGCCTCCTCGCCCGGTATCTCCCCTGGGACCCGCCCGGTCAGCGTGGCAGCCGGGGCCGCCGCGCGTGTCACGGTCACGCCCGGCCCGCGCAGCCTTCGCGCCCGGGGTGAGACGAGGTTCACCGGCACGGCGGTGGACGCGTTCGGCAACCCGACTGCCTCGCCGCTCTCCTGGACGGTCTCGCCGGGCGAGCTCGGCACCTTCGTGCGCGGCTCCGGGGGGACCGTCCGCTTCCGCGCCGGGCGCGTGGTGGGCAGCGGTACGGTGAGTGCCAGGGCCGGCTCGCTCCTCGGCTCCGCAACCGTGGTGGTACGTGCCGCCACGCTGCGGGTGCGCGCGCTCGAGGTTCGCTCCACTGCGCGCGGTGCGCTCGTCACTCTCGCGACGGTCGACGGTGCGCGACGCCCTGTCTCGCTGGCGAACATCACCCTCGTCGCTCGCCTCGACGGCCGGCGCGTCGCCCGCGCGCAGCGCCCGACCGGCGCCGCCGGCAAGGCGCGGCTTCAGCTCACGCTGGGGCGCGGCTGCGTCTCGCTCGCCGTGACGCGTGCGCACGCGGAGGGCTTCCGCTGGGACGGGCGCTCTCCGCGCATCCGCCTCTGCCGTCGTTAGGCCTGGCGCGTGAGAGCCAGCAGCGCAGCGCCGATGAGCCAGAGCGTCATCACCGCGATCCAGACGCGCTGGACGATGCCGGGCGACTGGCCGCCCGTCCCCACGAGTGCGACGAGCGTCATCGCAGCTGCGACGGCGCTCACCACGCCCGCCGCTCGTCGTCCCTCACGCCAGAGGGCGTACGCGACGAGGCCCGCCCCCACGAGGACGAGAACCGACGAGACGACCGCCACTGTCCAGTGGGTGATCGCGGGAGCGCCGTGCACGTCGAACCGCCCGCCGAGCCCGCAGCG
>DASSCD010000124.1:0-12113 GCA_035698005.1 Gaiellaceae bacterium
AGCTTCGGCAGCGTGTTCCCGACCTACGTGCGCCAGAACGTCGTCGCGAGCCAGCGCCTCTTCGAGGCGGCGGTCGCGGCGCGAGCCCGCACCGTGCTCGCCTCGTCGTCCTCGATCTACGGCGACGCCGCCTCCTTCCCGACCCCGGAGGACACGACGCCGCGGCCGCTCTCGCCGTACGGGATCACGAAGCTCGCCTGCGAGCACCTCGCCTACGCGTACGGGCAGGAGTTCGGGCTCGAGGCCGTGACGCTCCGGTACTTCACGATCTACGGCCCCCGGCAGCGGCCGGACATGGCGCTCGCGCGCATGGTCGCCTGCGTCGCCGAGGGACGTTCGTTCGAGCTCTTCGGCGACGGGAGCCAGTCGCGGAGCTTCACCTACGTCGACGACGCGGTCGAGGCGACGATCGCCGCGATGGAGCGCGGCGCCGCGGCGAGGACGTACAACGTCGGCGGCGGCGAGGAGGTCTCGGTCCTGCAGGCGCTCGAGGCGCTCGCAGCCGTAGCGGGGAGGCGGCTCGAGGTCGTGCGCTCGCCGCGACGGGAGGGTGACGCCGCCCGCACCGCCGCCGACACGTCCCGGATCGCGGCCGATCTCGCCTGGGAGGCGAAGACGCCGTTCGCGCACGGGCTCGAGGCTCAGTGGCGCTGGGCCGCTGATAGGGTCGCGGCCCGATGACGGAGGGTCATTCGATTGGGGACCTCGACGGCGAGCAGGAGGTCGACCTTCGCTCGGCCTGGGGGCGCCTGAAGGAGCGCTGGTGGCTGCCGGTCGGAGGCCTCGTCCTGGGCGCGGTCGTCGGCGTCGCGCTCGCGCTCGCCGGGGGGTCCGTCTGGCGGGCGGAGACGATCCTCTACCTCGGCCAGCCCTTCGCCCCGCTCGGCGGCGGGCAGATCCAGAGCCTGGCGACGAACCCGCGCACCGTCGGCGAGATCGTGCGCTCGGAGTCCGCGCTGCAGGCGGCCTCGAGGGCGAGCGGGGTCCCGGTCTCCAAGCTGCGCTCGTCCGTCTCGACGAAGGAGCTGACGGCGGTCGGCCAGGTGCGCGGGATCAACCCGTTGATGGAGCTCGCGGTCAAGGCCGACGGCAAGCGGAAGGCAGAGCTCGCCACCCGGGCGCTCGCGGCACGCGTCGTCGACGGGGTCTCCCAGTACGTCACGCAGAAGGTCGAGGACCTCGAGAATCAGGTGTCGATCAGCCGCGCCCAGCTCGCCGCGGTCGAGTCGCGGATCGAGACCGCGCAACGTCAGCAGGACGCGCTCATCGGGGATCAGTCCATCCCGCTCGACACCAGGCTGCTCCTCAGCTCCAATCTCAACTCGGTGATCACGACGGCGGACGCGCGCCGGACGTCGCTGCAGGAGGCCGTCTTCTCCTCGCAGCAGCTCCTGAACCTCGCCGAGAACGTGGAGAAGAGCCGGGTGGTCGAGCCTGCGGCAGCGGTCAAGACGACAGCGCGCTCGAGCCGGACCTCGCTCCTCGTCGGCGCGCTCGTGGGCCTGCTCCTGGGGGCCGTCGCGGCGCTCGCGGCCGAGCCGTTCGTTGCGCGCCGGCGGGCCGCGTCGCCGAGCTGATGCTCGACGGCAAGCGGGTCGCGGTGGTCGTCCCCGCATACGACGAGGAGCGCCTCGTCGCCGAGACCATCGCCGGGGTCCCCGACTTCGTCGATCGCGCGTACGTCGTCGACGACGCGTCCCGGGACGCGACCGGCGAGCGGGCGGCCTCGACAGGCGACGCGCGCGTCGCCGTGATCCAGCATCCGCAGAACCGCGGCGTCGGCGCCGCGATCGTGACCGGCTACCGCAAGGCGCTCGAGGAGGGCATCGACGTCGTCTGCGTCATGGCGGCCGACAACCAGATGGACCCGGCGGAGCTGGAGGGGCTCGTCGAGCCGGTCGCTCGAGGCGAGGTCGAGTACGCGAAGGCGAACAGGCTCTTCTCCGGTGAGGCGTGGCAGGTGATTCCCCGGACCCGCTACCTCGGGAACGCCGTGCTCTCGCTGCTGACGAAGATCGCCTCCGGCTACTGGCACGTCGCCGACTCGCAGGCCGGTTACACGGCGCTCTCACGCCGGGCGCTGGAACGGCTCGACCTCGACCGGCTCTATCCGCGCTACGGCTTCCCCAACGACATGCTCGTGCATCTGAACGTGCAGAACGCGCGCGTCCGAGACGTTCCCTCGCGCCCGATCTACGACGTGGGCGAGCGCTCCGGCATCCGCCTGCGCTCGGTCGTGCCCCGCATCTCCTGGCTTCTCTTCAAGGGGTTCTGGTGGCGGCTCGGGCAGAAGTACGTGATCCGGGACTTCCACCCGCTCGTCTTCTTCTACGGCTTCGGCGTCCTCATGACGCTCGCGGGCCTGGTCCTGGGGGCGGTCGAGGTCGTCCTGCGCCTCGCGGGGAACGCGATCACGACGCCGACGATCGTCCTCGTCGCCGTCCTCTTCATCGCCGGGCTGCAGCTCACGCTGTTCGCCATGTGGTTCGACATGGAAGCGAACAAGGACCTGCGCTGAGGTTGGACGTCGGCGCCCGTCGTGTACTCGTCGCATAGGCTGCGCGCTCGTGCGACCGCGGGGAGGACGGAGATGGCGGTGAGCGAGGCGGTGCTGCCTCTCCTGGTCGGGTTCGAAGCACCACCCGCTGTGAAGGAAGCGCTCGCCGCTATGGGCCGGACCGAGGACGTCAGGGTCTCGCCGCTCGGGGATCGGCTCGCGATCGCGTGTTACCGGCGCGATCGGATCGCCCTCGCGGATGTCGAGGTCGCGCGCGGGGCCGACGGTGTCGGGATCGCGATCACGAGGGTCGAGGAGCTCTCGTCCGCTTCCCTCCGCGAGCCGCACGGCCTCGACTTCCTCGACGAAGAGACGCTCGCCGTCGCGAATCGCGCCGGGGGCGTCGGAGTCTTCCGGCTTCCGGCACGCGGTTCGGGCGGGGAGCTGACGCCGCTCGGCGACGGGGCGACGGGGCCGTCCGCGAGCGACGGCCCGGGCTCGGTCGCGGCTCGCGTGCATGAGGACGGCCGTCGCGAGGTCCTCGTCTGCAACAACTGGGCCAACACGATCACCCGGCACACGGTTGCGGGTGACGGCACGCTCGCAGCGCATGAGGTGGTCGCGCAGAAGTGGCTCGCGGTCCCCGACGGCGTGGCGATCAGCCGCGACGGGGAGTGGCTCGCGGTCAGCAACCACTCGGCGCACTGCGTATTCGTCTACGCGCGGCCGACTCTCGGCCCCGACGCAGACCCTGTCGGCGTCCTGCGCGGGGTCGACTACCCGCACGGGCTCCGCTTCGACGACGACGACCGCCTCCTTCTCGTCGCCGACGCAGGGGCGCCGCGCGTCCACCTCTTCGTCCCAACCGACGAGGGTTGGGAGGGTGTGCGCTATCCGGTGGCGTCGGTCGAAGTGCTCGACGAGCGACTGTTCGACCTCGCGCAGACGAGCCCGGAGGAAGGCGGCCCCAAGGGGATCGACGTCTTCCCGAAGGCGCGGGTGCTCGTCGTGACGTCCGAGTCCGTGCCGCTCGCGTTCTTCGATCTCGAGCGGGTGCCCGACTCCCCGGCGAACGATGCCGCCCTCGTCCGCTACGAGCTCGCCCGACTCGCCGAGCAGGCGCGCTCCGACGGCGAGGCGGCGGAGGTCCGAGCAGAGCTCGCCGAGCTGCGAAGCACGAAGGCGTGGCGGCTCACGAAGCCGCTCCGCGCCGCCAACACGGTCGCGCGCGGGCTCCGCTCGGGCCGACGCGCCTGACGCGGGAGGCGGTGCCGCCGGCGAGCCGAGCCGCCGCGGCGCTGTTTGCGTGACGGTCCTCACGGGGAACCCTCGGACTCGTGGCGTCGACGACCTCAGCCCGCCTCGACCGGGCGTCGCGGCGGCTCGACGGCCTCCGCAGCGAGGCACTGCCGGCGGGCCTGCCCTCGGCCGCGCGCCGGTTCGCACGTGACTTCGCGGAGAAGGGCTTGCTCGTCTTCGCGAGCGCGCTCTCGTTCCGCATCCTCCTCGCGCTCGTCCCGCTCGCGCTGTTCGGCGTCGCCCTGCTCGGCTTCCTCGATCTCGACGGGGTCTGGGGCGACTCGGTCGCGCCCGAGATCCGAGACCGGGTTTCCGCGCCGGCCTTCACCCTGATCGACCGAACCGCCGAGCAGGTCCTCACGGCGAAGGAAGGCTGGTGGCTGACGGTCGGTGCGGCGGTCGCGCTGTGGGAGGTCTCCGCGGGCATCCGCATCACGATGCGTGCGCTCGACCGGATCTGGGAGGACGGCAGGTCGCGGTCGCCCGTTGCCCGGCTCGCGGTCTCCCTCGCGCTCTCCGTCCCGATCTCGACGCTGCTGCTCGCGTCCGTCGCGGCCGCCCAGATCCTGCCGCCGGCTCTCGATCGGCGGGGCGGCGGTGCGGTCGGTGACGTTGCCGCGCGCGTCCTCGGCTGGGGGTTGAGCGCGATCCTCATCTCGGTCGCGATCGCCCTGCTCGTCCGCTTCGGGTCGTCGACCGAGAAGCCATTCCACGTCGCGGGCGCCGCGTCGGTGGTGGTCGTCGTCTGCTGGACGGTCGCCTCCACGCTCTTCGGGCTCTACGCCACCCACGTCGCGTCGTACGGAACGCTTCTCGGCGGCCTTGCGTTCGTCTTCGTCCTCATGGTGTACGTGTACATCTCGGCCGTTACGTTCCTGGCAGGACTGCAAGCCGCCGCGTACGTGGGCGAGGGCAGTTCGCCGAGCGACGTGTAGGCGCGGCTTCGAGCAGGGGTGGGAGGATCCCGCTCGACGGCGTCGTACGCTGAGACGGCGCGGATCGCGGCGCTAGCATCGAGCCCATGCCCACCTCACTCGTCACCGGCGGCGCCGGCTTCCTCGGCTCGCACCTCTGCCAGGCGCTGCTCGAGCGCGGACACCGGGTGCTCTGCGTCGACAACCTCGTCGTGTCGACCCTCGAGAACATCGAGCACCTGCGCGACGACGGGTTCACGTTCCTGAACCACGACGTCATCGAGGCGATCGCGGTCGATGAGCCCGTCGACTTCGTCTACCACCTCGCCGCGCTCGCCAGCCCGATCGACTACCTGCGCATGCCGCTGCACTCGCTGAAGACCGGCTCGCACGGGACGCATCACTCGCTCGGCCTCGCGAAGTGGAAGCGGGCGCGCTTCCTGCTCGCCTCGACGAGCGAGGTGTACGGCGATCCCCAGGTGCACCCGCAGCCGGAGACCTACTGGGGGCACGTGAACCCGATCGGCCCGCGCGGCGTGTACGACGAGGCGAAGCGGTACGCGGAGGCGCTGACGATGGCCTACCACCGGCAGCAGGGCGTCGACACCTCGATCGTGCGGATCTTCAACACGTACGGGCCGCGGATGCGCGCGAATGACGGCCGGGCGATCCCGACGTTCCTCCGCCAGGCGCTCGAGGGAGCACCGCTGACCGTCTTCGGAGACGGCTCGCAGACGCGGAGCTTCTGCTACGTCGACGACCTGGTGCGCGGCATCGTGCTGCTCGCGGAGTCCGACGAGCACCTGCCCGTGAACCTCGGCAACCCGGACGAGAAGTCGCTCCTCGAGCTCGCGGAGACCGTCGTGCGCGTGACCGGGTCGTCGAGCGAGATCGTCTTCCAGGCGCTCCCCGTCGACGACCCGCAGGTGCGCCAGCCGGACATCATCCGCGCACGCCAGCTCCTCGGCTGGGAGCCGGAGATCGCGCTCGAGGAGGGCCTCCGGCGGACGATCACCTCGCTCGGCCACGAGGCCGCCGTCGGCTCCGCGTGACCGACGCGCGCCTGCCGTGAGCCTCGGCGAGCGGTACGAGGAGCACCATCGAGCGCGTCGCGACGAGGGCGACTTCGTCTTCGTCCCCGAACGGATCCCGCTCTTCCGGGCTGCGATCGGCACCGACAAGCGGGTCCTCGACCTCGGCTGCCGCTCGGGCGCGCTGACGCGGCACTTCCTGGAGGGGAACGAGGTCGTCGGCCTCGACGTCGACCGGGCGGCGCTCGCAAAGGCCGAGGCGCTCGGCATCGAGCCGGTGGAGGCGAACGTCGAGCAGCCCCTCCCCTTCGCCGACGGGAGCTTCGACGCGGTCGTCGCCGGGGAGCTGCTCGAGCACCTGCAGCTTCCGGAGGCGCTCCTCGCCGAGGCGCGGCGCGTCCTCCGACCGGGCGGGGTGCTCGTCGGCTCCGTCCCGAACGCGTTCCGCCTCCAGAGCCGGCTTCGCTTCCTCCGCGGCCGCCCGCCCGAGGACGACCCGACGCACCTCCACCTCTACTCGCCCGCGGCGGTGCGGGAGCTTCTCGCCGGCTTCGAGGGCGTGACGCTGGCCTACGTCGGCGGGCGCTACCGCGGGCTGCACCCGCGCCTGCTTGCGCGCGACCTCGTGTTCCGGGGCGTGCGGCCGGCCGATTAGGCGGTGCTCTCGCCGCGCCCGAACGCGGCCCGCCGCTCGATGTCGGCCTCGTCGACCATATGGCCGTCCCGGGCGACGTACCCGTCCTTGCCGCCGATCACGAGCAGGACGAGGTCGTCCTCGTCGCTCGCATTCGACACCTTCCGCGGGGTCGTCGACTCGACGTGCATCAGCCCGCCGGGCTCGAGGATGCGCTCCTCGCCCTCGACCTCGACGCGCGCGGTGCCGGCGTGGACGAAGTAGAGCTCGTCCTGCGTGTCGTGGTAGTGGTGGAAGCCCTCGTAGGAGGGCGGGTACACGATCGCGTTCACGCCGAACGCCGTGACGCCGAGCGCGCCGCGGATCTTGCGGAAGCCGTAGCTCTCCCCGAGCTCATCGAGGGAGCTGAACGCATGCGTCATCGGTGCTCCTTTCGGTCGAGCAGGAAGTCCATCGTGCGGCGCAGGCCCTCCTCCAGGTCGACCTGCGTCTGGTAGCCGAGGAGCCGGCGGGCGCTCTCGAGGTCGGCCCAGGAGGCGCGGACGTCCGCCTCGCGCTCGGGCTCGTGCGCCTTTTCGACGGGCAGGTCGAGCAGCCGGCCGATCGTGTCCGCGAGCTCGTTCACCGTGACCGACGAGCCGGTCGCGACGTTGACGATCTCGCCGTGCACGCTGGAGGCGTCCGCCGCCAGCAGGTTGGCGGCCACGACGTTGTCGACGTACGTGAAGTCGCGCGACTGCTCGCCGTCGCCGTAGACCGTCACGGGGTCCCGGGCGGCGACCGCGCGGATGAAGCGCGGGACGACGGCCGCGTACTGGGAGAGCGGGTCCTGGCGGGGGCCGAAGACGTTGAAGTAGCGAAGCGAGACGACCTCCATCGAGTACACCCGGCTGAAGCTCGTGCAGAAGCGCTCGGCCGCGAGCTTCGCGACTGCGTACGGCGAGATCGGGTCCGGGAGCTGGGTCTCTGTACGCGGGAGCTCGCCTTCGTTGCCGTAGACGGACGAGGAGGACGCGTTCACGACCCTCCGCACCGCCTCGTCCCGGGCGGCGAGGAGCACGTTCAGCGTGCCCTCGACGTTGACTGCGGTCGTCGTCAGCGGGTCCTGCACCGACCGCGGCACCGAGGGCAGCGCGCCCTGATGGTAGACGACCTCGACGCCGCGGACGGCGGCGTGCACGCGCTCGTACGAGCGCAGGTCGCCCTCGACGAGCTCCACCTCGTGCTCGAGCCCGGCGAGGTTGGCGCGGTTGCCGCTCGAGAAGTTGTCGAGCACGCGGACCTCGTCGCCGCGTGCCAGCAGCGCGCGCACGAGGTTCGAGCCGATGAACCCGGCCCCGCCCGTGACGAGCGTCCTCACCGCGGCGCCCCGGCGACGACGTGGAAGTTCGCGAACAGCGTCCCGGGGCCCGGCTCGCTCAGTCGAGCAGAGTGGCGGTCGATCGCGCCCGCGACGGTGTTGATCGCCGCGATCACGGGTCGTGCGAGCCGCCGCGCGCGCAGCTGGTTGAACGCGAGGTCGAGGTAGATCGAGGCGATCATTCCGAGGCAGGCGGTCGTGCCGGAGGCGGGCGTCACCCTAACGGACTCCCAGGCCCCGTTCTCGGCGAAGAGCTTCTCCAGGCCGGCGTGGGTCCAGCGCCAGTAGTCGGTGGGCGAGGGGTGGTAGGCCATGACGCCGTGGGTCGAGACGAGCACGCGCCCGCCCGGCGCCGTCACGCGGCGCAGCTCGGCCACCGCCCGGACAGGGTCGTCGCAGTGCTCGAGCACCTGGTTGCAGAGGACGACCTCGAAGCTCGAGGCCTCTACCGGGAGATCCTCGACGGAGCCCACGAGGTCGGTATGCGGGCTCTCCACGCGGTCGACCGCGACGTAGCTCGCCGCAAACGGCGTGAAGAACGACTGGTACGGCTTCGTCCCGCAGCCGACGTCGAGGACGCGGTACGGGCCGAGCTCCTCGTAGGCGCGGCGCGCCTCGTCGCGCAGCCAGCGAACGAGCGGCGCGCGGACGGCGTACGTGGGCATCGAGCGCGGTGGGTCGAGTCGCGCGTCAGACAGCGGTGTGCTCCTCGGCAGCGGCCGCACCCGCGACCGCGAGACCGAGCACGAGGCTCGTCGCCGCCTGCAGCGGGATCCCGGCGACGATCCCGAGCGATGCCCACGTGCCCGCGATCGTCGCGAGCGCGCACAGCATGGCGAGGCCGGCGCCCGCCGCCCACGGGTTGGGCGCGTAGCCGGCCGTCCGCCATGCGAGCATCACGCCCCCGACCCCGAGCGCGAGGACGAGGAGGAACCCGATCGCGCCCGCGTCGGCGAGCATCTGGACGTACAGGTTCTGGACGCCCCACTCGCGGCCCTCGGCGGGGAACGCGAGCGGGTCGACGTCGGGGAAGCGGCCGCGCGCGTCGGGGAGATACGGCTCGAAGACGTCGGGCCGCGAGGACCGCTGCCAGCCGACTCCGAGGATCGGGTCGTCCTGGAAGATCCGCAGTCCGATGTAGGCGAGCACGGTCCGCTGCGAGTAGCTCTCGACGCCGAGCGACTGCTCCTCCTCTCGCAGGCCCACGAACTGGAGGAAGTCGTTCAGCGTGTCGCTGCGGATCGCCGTCACGCCCGCTCCCACGACGAGGACGACCGTGACGAGCGCGAGCACGCGCCGCCCCGACGGCCTGAAGCGCCCGCGTCCCGCGAGGAACACCACGAAGGCGCCGAGCGCGAGGCCGGCCGCAGCAGTCACCGAGCCGGCGAGGATCATCCCGAGGACGCCGGCCACGAGCGCCACGGCGAAGAGCGCTCCCGCCGGGGTGTGGCGCCGCGTCGCGACGATGCCCGCCACCGCCAGACCGAGAGCGAGGCCCGAGAGCGCGGCGAGGTCGTGGAAGCCGACGAACGAGGGCTGCCGCCACCCCGCGTTCGCGGCGTCGAAGACGTCGACGCCGGCGAACTGCACGCCGGCGACTGCGGTCGCGACCGCGCTCCAGAGCACGAGCCCGCCGAGCAGGATCGTGAGGTCCTCCGCGCGGCGGACGAGCAGCGGCACGACCGGCACGAGGAGCGCGTACTCGACGAGCTTGAGAAACGTGACGACGTGGTCGTCGAAGAGCGCGTCGTCCGTCGAGGCTGGCCGCACGACCTGGAACGCAAGCCAGAGCAGGAGGAGCACACCCGGGATCCACACGGCGCGTCCCGGTCGCAGCCGCTCGATGCCGTGCCGCGTGATGACGACGAGCGCGGCGGCGAGCACGAGCACGACGGCCGCGTCCGAGAGCCTGAGGTCGACGGTCGTCGAACCGAGCTCGAGCCCGTACTCGGGCTGGAAGCGCTCGTGCAGGAAGAGGAACGGGATCGCCGCCGTCAGCGCGAGCGCGCCCGTCGACTCGCGGTCGACGAGCTGGCGGACGCGCACCGACGGCGGGAGCGAGCTCGTGAGCGCCACGCGGCGCACTATATGACCGCTCGCGACGCAGGCCTGATGAACCTTGGCCTGGAGGGTCACCCCCTACACTGAGCCGCCGATGGCCTCTCGCGTGCTCCGGCGCCGGTCCGCGGCGGCCGCCTGGATCTACGCGGCGGTCGCCTTCGGGATCCTGGGCACGATCGTCGCCGCGCGGACGCTCGGGCTTGACGGGTTCGGCGTCTTCGCGACCGCGCTCGCGGCGGTCGGGTTCTTCCAGGCGCTCCTCGACCTGACCGTAGAGGAGTCGCTCACGAAGTACGGCTTCCGGTACGTGTCCTCCGGGGACTGGGGCCGCCTCCGCCGCCTCTTCCGGCAGACCCTGCTGCTCAAGATCGTCGGCGGCGTGCTCGCGACGCTGCTCCTCGTCGTCCTCGCACCGTTCGCGGACGCGATCTTCGACGAGTCGGGCGTCGGCTCGGCGCTCCTCGCCGCGGCGCTCCTCCCGCTCGTCCAGTCGACGGAGAACGTGGGCGCGACCGCGCTGATCCTGCACAGCCGCTACGACCTGCGCGGGGCGTACCAGGCAGGCTCGGCCGCGCTCCGCCTCGTCGCGATCGCGGTCGGCGCGCAGTACGGGGTCACCGAGGCGCTGGCGGCGATGGTCGTGGCCCAGGCAGCGGCGACCGCCGGCATCTCCTTCGTCGGCCTCTCCGCGCTTCGGCGCTTCCCGGCCGGAGCACCCCGCCCGCTCGGCGAGGACGTGCCCGGGATCCGCTCGTTCGTCCTCCAGTCGACCGTCGCGACCGGCGTCATCTCGCTGCGTACGACGCTCGTCCCGGTGCTCCTCGGCATCGTCGCCGGGCCGACGCAGGTCGGCCTCTTCCGGATCGCACAGACGCCACAGACGGGCCTGGCGGCCGCGAGCTCCCCCGCGCGCCTCGTCCTGCTCACCGAGCAGACCCGCGAGTGGGAGCGCGGTCGCCAGGCCGGCGTCCTCGCCGGGATCAGGAAGTACACGCTCGGGGCCGCGGGGCTGATGGTGGTCGCCGTGCCGGTCTTCTTCCTGGCCATGCCGTGGCTCGTCGAGGTCGTGTTCGGGGACGAGTACACCGGTGCCGTCGACGCCGCTCGCATCGTCTTGCTCGCCGCCGCGATCCAGTTCGCGATCGGGTGGACGAAGACGCTGCCGGTGACGATCGGGCGGCCGCAGCTGCGGATCGTCACGCACGGCCTCGAAACCGTCGTCGCGATCCCGCTCGTGGCCGTTCTCGGCGCCGAGTGGGGGGCGACCGGCGCCGCGATCGCGGTGCTCGCCTCGACCGTCGTCTTCGCGGCCGCGTGGGCGGTCGCGCTCTCGCGCCTGCGGGCCTCGGTCGGCGACGACCCGACGCGGCTCGCCCCCGGGACGGCGCCGTGAGAGTGCTCGTCGTCAGCGGCATCTGGCCCCCGGACCCCGGGGGCCCAGCGAGCCACGCCCCGGCGCTGACCGCGTTCCTGCGCGAGCGAGGGCACGACGTGGAGGTGGTCACGACGGCGAGCACGGCGCCCGAGCCCACCGGTTATCCGGTCCACTGGGCGGCCCAGAGCTCCCCGCTCCGGCACGCGCGGGCGACCGCGCTCGTGCGACACGCAGCCGCGCGCTCGGACGTGGTCTACTCGACGAGCATGGTCCGCAGGGCCGCGCTCGGCGCCTCGCTGGCACGGCGCCCGCTCGTCGTGAAGCTCGTCTCGGACGAGGCCTTCGAGCGCGCGCGCCGGAGCGGACGCTTCGACGGGACGCTGGACGAGTTCCAGACCGCAGGCGGTGCGCGTTTCCGCCTGCTGCGCGCCACACGCGACGGCGCGCTGCGCCGCGCGCGCCACGTCTTCTGCCCGAGTGCGTACCTGCGCCGGCTCGCCCTCGGCTGGGGCCTTGATCCCGAGCGGGTCTCGGTGCTCCCGAATCCCGCTCCGGAGGTCCCGCCGCTCCCCCCGCGCGAGGAGCTGCGGGCGGAGCTCGGGCTCGACGGGCGGCTGCTCGTGTTCGCAGGCAGGCTGGGGCCGCAGAAGTCGCTCGACGTCGCGCTCGAGGCGGTCGCGGCCGTCCCCGGGGTGACCCTCGCGATCGCCGGGGACGGCCCGGACCGCGCCTCGCTCGAGCGACGCGCGCGGGAGCTCGGCCTCGAGGAGCGAGCCCGCTTCCTCGGGAGCCTGCCCCGGGACCGCGTCCTCCGTCTCTTCCGCGCCGCCGACGCGGCGCTGCTCTCGTCCTCGTGGGAGAACTTCCCGCACACGGTCGTCGAGGCGCTCGCCGTGGGGACGCCCGTGGTCTCGACGGCGGTCGGCGGCGTTCCCGAGGTCG
>DASSCD010000125.1:0-3005 GCA_035698005.1 Gaiellaceae bacterium
GGGCCGTAGCGGTCAACCGCTCAGGCGGCCCATGCGAACGGTGCCGAGAGCCCCGTCTTCCCCTCGTACTCGATCCCGAACGCGCTGATCTGCGACCTCGTCGCCTCGGCCGCGGTCAGCTCGGAGGCGACCGGATGGAAGCGCCCGTCAGGCGGGCCGGCTCGCCCGTCTCGATCCCGAACGGCACGATGTCCTCGACCTCGAAGTCGATCGCGTCTCCGATGCGGACGCTGTGCCGTAGGCCCTCCTCGACGACGTGGATGGGGGCACGCTCGACTCCGAGCACCTCGCCGACGAGCGGCGCCAGCGCTCCCATGGGCCCGCCCTTCTGACCGCCGAAGACGGCCGTCAGTTTCTCGACCTGGTCGTCGCTCGCGCCATCGTCCACGAACATCCCGAGCCGCCAGTTGCCCTCCGTCATGACCTTCGGCGTCTCCGCGATGACGGCGACCGTCCGCCCGCCGACGCCCGTTCCCTCGATGTCGCCCTCGGCGATGTCGAAGACGAGGGTGACACGGCAGTAGTCGTACGTCGCACCGTGGTCGAACGAGAGATTGCACGGGCACATGAGCTCGCAGGAGCACGTCTCGAAGTACGTGCCCTTGATGCTCCACGCCATCGTCGGCTCCTTTCTCGGGACGATGTCGACCGTGATTCTCCGCCTTCGGCACCCGCCTGGTCAAACATCTCCCGCGTGAGCCGCCTTCGACGTGCGTGTCTTCCCGTGGAGATGACGCTGGCCAGCCCACTCCGGATGCTCTAGCGTGGTGGGGTCGACAGAGGGGGCGAGATGCGCATCGAGTCTTCAGTCACGGCGATCTCCTGGATCCCGTCGGACGCGATCGAGGGGATGCCCAAGCTTCCGTTCGAGCTCGGCGTCGCGCGCTACGACGCGCCGCCGCCCGATCGCCTCGAGGAGGGCGACCTGGAACGCCTGCGCGCCGAGGACCGGTTCCGCGAGGCGAACCGCCTCGCCGCCTGGATCGAGGTCGACGGCGACGAGATCGTGGGCCATGGGTACGAGGGCGCGGGGCTCGTCGGCTCGACGACCTTCAACCTCGGGCTCACGGACATCACGATCCCCGGCGTCCCCTTCGAGGTTCTCCGCCACGACCCCGAGGTCCGTGAGGACGGCGTCCGCTTCGTGCAGACGGTCGGCGGCCGCGCCGGGTTCCCCGCTCCGCGCAGGGTGACCGGACGGCCGTTCGTCCGCATCCACTCGGCAACAGCATGGACGACGCTCGCGCTCACGATCCGGTCCGACGGCTCGTCCGAGCACGAGCTCGTCGGCGCGAGCACGTTCCCCAGGCACTGGGTCTACGACGCGGACGGGAATCTCGTCGCGAAGTCGGGCGCGATCGACTTCAAGGCGTGGTACCGCGGCGCGCACGGCGAGCGGACGCCGTGGGGCGACGAGGAGTCGGACGCGTTCGTCACCGCCGCCGAGAGTGCGCTCGAGCGGGAGATCTCGCGCGAGCTGCTCGCGGGCAAGGCCATCCCCGAGCGCCGCACGCTCGAGCCGGGGGAGACGCTCGTCGAGCAGGGCGCGCCCGGCGACGTGCTCTACCTCGTCCTCGACGGCGTGCTGGCCGTGGAGGTCGACGGCGACGAGGTGGCCGAGATCGGCCCCGGCGCGATCGTCGGCGAGAAGGCTCTGCTCGAGGGCGGGACGCGCACGGCGACCCTGCGCGCGCAGAGCCGCTGCCGCGTCGCGGTGATACCGGCAGACCTGATCGACCGGAAGGAGCTGGAGACGCTCTCGGCGACGCGGGGCGGCTAGCACGCGCCGCGTGCTCGCCTGTGCCGGGGCGGCGACCGCCGCCCCGGCGATGCGCTGGCGCGTATGGTTTGAAGGCCGCAGGGGGCGGCGATACCACTGCCGTGTGGAGGAAGCCGAGCGACATGTCGAGCGCCTTCGAGGTTCTGTCCGGAAAACGCGCGCTCGCCGTGCGCGAGGCGCCGACGGCGCAACAGGCGCTCGTCGACTACGTGCGGGGGCTCGGTGTGCCCGACGGCGAGATCGTCAGGCTCGGCCCGTACGCAGTGGCCTGGAGAGGTGCCGTGTACAAGGCGGCCCCGGTCTCCCGAGACCGGCTGAAGACCGGCTAGCCGTCGCGGCGTCGCTGGCGGCGCCCGAAGAACCGTGCGAGTCGGACCCGTTCCGCATACGTTGCCCTGAGGTCGCGGAGCTCGCCCCTCGAGAGCCGGGGCCAGCGCCGGAAGAGCGACGTGATGTGGTCGTCCCGCTCGACTCGCGCGCGGGTGAGCTCGCGAGTGTCCAGCTCGGAGAGGTCGTCAGGGAGTCTCTCGGGCATCGGTGATGCTTGCCCGGCGACTACGAGAGGCAAACACGGTCCGTCGTAGGCGCGGTCGCACGAGCGACCGCGCCTACGAGCGACTCGCCGTCGGAGCTAGCGACGCGAGTACCCGAACCCGCCAAAAAGGGCGAGCACGAGAAGCACGATGAGCAGTACCCACAGCCATGTCGGCATTTCCTCACCTCCGACTGGGTTCTTCCCGTTCCGAGGTGGTGTCCAAACCGCAGACGGCCTCAACCGGCTGCGATCGTGTCGAACACGGCGCGCAGGTCGTCGAGGGCGGTTTCCACCTCCGCCCGCGAGGCTTCTCCGAGCTCGGCTCGCTCCGCCGTCTCGCGGGCGGCGAGGTAGGAGGCGATGACGTCCCGCTCGTCACCCGCTCGCGCGACGGGATCGGTCACGTCGTACCCGCGGGAGACGAGCATGCGCTCGACGAGCTCGGCGAGCTCGCTCAGCACCGCGTCCGGCGAGCTGTCCGCCTCCTCCTCCAGCGACGCCCGAGCGCTCTCCCACTCGTGCAGGTCCTGTCCCGGGTCCACTGGCCGCAGGGTCTCGCCGTCGTCGACCGCCATCGCGTACACCTCCCGAGGTCGTAGTGGCAGGCGGTTCCCGAGCCGCCGGCGGCGCAAACTAGAGGCCGAGGTGCGAGACGAGCTCCTCTGCGATCGCGAGGGACGAGGTCGCGGC
>DASSCD010000126.1:0-5860 GCA_035698005.1 Gaiellaceae bacterium
CGAGCGAGGCGAGCCCGCGTACCGCGCTCGCCAGGCGTGGAAGTGGGCGTCGAGCGGCACGTCGTCGTACGAGGCGATGACGACCCTCCCGCGGACTCTGCGCGCCGAGCTCGAGCGCGACGTCCCCTTCTCCACGCTCGAGGTCGTGACCGAGCGCGAGTCGCGGGACGGGACGGTGAAGACGCTCTTCCGCACGCACGACGGACACCCGGTCGAGGCGGTGCTCATGCCCTACCGCGATGGACGCCGCTCGCTCTGCCTGTCCTCGCAGTCCGGCTGTCCTCTCACCTGCACGTTCTGCGCGACCGGGCAGATGCGCTTCGGCCGCAACCTGAACGCGTGGGAGATCCTCGACCAGGCGCTCCACTTCCGCCGCCGCGAGCCCGTGAGCCACGCGGTGTACATGGGGATGGGTGAGCCGTTCCTGAACTACGAAGCCGTCGTCGAGTCCGCGCGGCTCCTCCCGGACCTCGGGATCACCCACCGGCGTACGACGATCTCCTCCGTCGGCTGGCTGCCTGGGCTGCGTCGCTTCGTCGACGAGGTCACCGAGCCGATCCGCCTCGCGCTCTCGCTGCACGCCGCCGATCCGGCGCTCCGCTCCGAGCTGATGCCGGTGAATGACCGCTACCCGCTCGAGGCCGTCCTCGCCGAGTGTCGGCGCTACGTCGAGCTCCGCCGCCGCAAGGTGTTCGTCGAGTACGTGATGCTCGCGGGCGTGAACGACACCCCCGCCGCCGCGCGTCGGCTTGCCGCCGTGCTCGACGGGAAGGCGTTCAAGGTCAACCTCATCCCGTACAACCCGACCGGGATGTACGACGGCTCGTCGCGGGCGGCGATTGACCGCTTCAACGCGGTGCTCGACCGCGCGCGCATCCCGGCGACCGTCCGTCTGACACGCGGGCGCGATATCGAGGCCGCGTGCGGCCAGCTCGCGTCGGTGCGCTGATGGAGCGCGTGACCGGCATCGGCGGCGTCTTCGTCCGCTCGCGCGACCCGAAGTGCGTCGCAGCCTGGTACGAGGAGCACCTCGGCGTACCGCGCGCGGGAGAAGAGGCCTACGCGATCTTCCCCGAGAGCCGGAATACCGTGTGGTCGCCGTTCGCCGCGGACACGGACTACTGGCCGGCCGAGAAGCAGGCGATGGTCAACTTCACCGTCCGCGACCTGGACGCGATGCGGGGACAGCTCCGCGCAGCCGGGGTCGAAGTCGACAAGAAGGTCGAGGAGCTGGAGGGCATCGGCCGCTTCGGGTGGGCGGTCGACCCCGAGGGGAACCGCTTCGAGCGCTGGGAACCGACCGCGACGTAGCGAGGATGGTCTCGCTCGAGCACGCCCGGCGACTCGCGCTCGCCCTGCCCGAGACGGTCGAGCAGGATCACCACGGGCGCCCCTCGTTCCGCGTCGGCGGGAAGATCTTCGCCACCCAGTGGGACGACGAGCACATGAACGTGATGCTGGACGAGAGCGGCATCCTCACGGCGACCCACGACGAGCCGACGACGTGCGAGCCGGTCCGGTGGGGGAAGCGGCTCGCCGCGGTACGCGTCGACCTGCGACGGGCCTCGCCCGAGCTTCTCTCCGAGCTGCTCCGCGACGCCTGGGAGACGAAGGCGCCGCGTCGCCTCGTCGATGGCTAGTCGGCGCCGACGAGCGCCGGATGTTCCTCGAACAGGTAGCGGACGACCGCCTGCTTCGCGGCGCGCACCTCGTCCAGGCGCCGGACGGGCCGTCCGTGGGGCGCCTCGAGCAAGAGCTCGGGCGACGTTGCGGCCTCCTCGGCGATCGCGCGCATCGCGTCGACGAAATCGTCGAGCCGCTCCTTCGGCTCCGTCTCCGTCGGCTCGATCATCAGCGCCTCGGGCACGACGAGCGGGAAGTAGATCGTCGGCGGGTGGATCCCGTAGTCCATGAGCCGCTTCGCGACGTCGAGCGCCGTGACGCCGTGCCCGCGCTTCAGGTTCCGGGCGGAGAGCACGAACTCGTGCGTGCAGAGGCGGTCATAGGGGAGGTCGTAGACGTCCTTGAGCCGCGCCAGCAGGTAGTTCGCGTTCAGCACCGCGACCTCGGACATCTCCTTCAGCTCCGGCCCGTAGGCGCGCATGAAGGCGTACGAGCGGACGAACACGCCGAACGGCCCGGCGAACCCACGCACACGGCCGATCGACTTCGGCCGGTCGTGGTCGAGCCGGTAGGCAACTCCCTCACGGACGACGGTCGGGCTCGGGAGGAAGGGCTCGATCGTCTCGCGCACCGCGACGGGCCCGCCGCCGGGCCCGCCGCCGCCGTGCGGCTGCGAGAACGTCTTGTGCAGGTTGTAGTGGACGATGTCGAAGCCCATGTCGCCGGGCCGCGAGATCCCGACGACGGCGTTCAGGTTCGCGCCGTCGTAGTAGAGGAGCGCGCCCGCCTCGTGGAAGATCCGCGCGACCTCTTCGATCCCCTCGTCGAAGAGCCCGAGCGTCGACGGGTTCGTGAGCATGAGCCCCGCCGTCCGCTCGTTCACCTTCCCGCGCAGGTCGTCGAGGTCGAGGTTCCCGCGCGCGTCCGTTGCGACCTTCTCGAGCTTGTAGCCCGCCATCGTCACGCTCGCGGGGTTCGTGCCGTGCGCGGTGTCCGGCGTGATGATCGTGTCGCGTTCCTCGCCCCGGTCGGCGAAGTACGCGCGCATGAGCATGAGGCCGGTGAGCTCCCCCTGCGAGCCCGCCGCGGGCTGGAGGGTCACGGCCGGCAGCCCCGCGACCTCCGCGAGCATCTCCTGCAGCCGGAACATCAGCTCCAGCGCTCCCTGCGCCGCCTCGTCCTCCTGGTGCGGGTGGAGGTCGCGAAACCCGGGCAGCCCCGCGAGCCGCTCGTGCACGCGTGGGTTGTGCTTCATCGTGCAGGAGCCCAGTGGGTAGAAGCCGGTGTCGACCCCGAACGTCCGGTCGGCGAGCGTCGTGAAGTGGCGGACGAGCTCGGGCTCGGAGAGCTCGGGGAGCCTCGGAGGACGGGCGCGACGCAGGCCGTCGGGGAGGTCAGGCAGGGGCAGGTCCGGCCGGGGCGGCCGTCCCGCGCGGCGACCGGGCCGCGAGCGCTCGAAGAGAAGCGGCGCGTCCGGCCAGGCGCTGCCAGGCGCGGTCACGAGCAGACCTCCGCCAGCACTTCGGCGAGGCGGTCGACGTCCTCGACCGTGCGCTTCTCGGTGAGCGCGACGAGGAGCACGTCGTCCATCCCCTCGTAGTCACGCCCCAGCGCGTACCCCGGGTGGACGCCGCGCTCGCGCGCGCGTCGTACGACCTCGCGCGCCGGGATGGGCGTGCGGAAGGCGACCTCCTTGAACGACAGCGCCTCGAACGCGGGCTCGAGCGCGACCTGCTCGCGCGCGTAGTGCGTCAGCGCGAGGCACGCCTCGCCGACCTCGCGCAGACCGTCCGGCCCGAGCCACGAGAGCGTCGCGAGACCCGCGAGCGCGAGCAGGGTCTGGTTCGTGGTGATGTTCGAGGTCGCCTTCTCGCGGCGGATGTGCTGCTCGCGCGTCTGCAGCGTGAGGACGAACGCGCGGCGCCCGTCGAGGTCGACGGTCTCACCGACGATCCGGCCCGGCATGCGCCGCACGAAGTCGCTCTTCGCGGCGAGGAAACCGTAGTGCGGGCCGCCGTAGGACGGCCAGTTGCCCGCGGCCTGCCCCTCGCCGAGCGCGATCGAGCACCCGTACTCCCCCGGCGCCTCGAGCACGCCGAGCGTCATCGGATCGACGTGGGCGATCGCGAGCGCGCCAGCGTCGGCGGCGGCGTGCGCCAGCTCCGGCGCGGGCTCCAGGCAGCCGAGGAAGTTCGGCTGCTGGAAGAGCACGGCGGCCGCGTCGGCTGCCGCCTCCGCGATCCGCTCGGGGTCGGTCGTGCCGCCGTCGTGCGGTACCTCGACGACCTCGAGCCCGAAGCCGGGCGCGTACGTCTTCACGACCTGCCGGACCTGCGGGCTCAGCGTCTCCGCGAGCACGATCTTGCTGCGGCCCGGCACCGCGTGCTTGACGACGAAGCAGGCGTCCGCAGCCACGGTGCACCCGTCGTAGCCGGACGCATTCGCCACGTCCATCCCGGTCAGCTCGCAGATCACCGTCTGGTACTCGAAGATCGCCTGCAGCACGCCCTGGCTCATCTCGGGCTGGTACGGCGTGTATGCGGTCAGGAACTCGCCGCGCGAGAGCACGACGTCTGCGACCGAAGGCACGTAGTGGTCGTAGATGCCCGCGCCGAGGAACGAGAGCTCCGCGCCGGTATGGACGTTGCGCGAGGCGAGCTCCTCGACGTGGCGCACGAGATCCGCTTCGCCGAGAGCCGGCGGGAGATCGAGCGCCCGGTCGAGACGCACTCCCGGCGGCACCTGCTCGAAGAGCTCGTCCACGGACGAGACCCCGATTGCAGCGAGCATCTCCTCGCGGTCGGCGTCGGTCAGGGAGAGGTAGCCGCAGCTCACGTCGAGCTCACTGGTCGACGCCCGACCGATCAGGGTGTGGAAGGGGTGTGGGGGAACCGGGAGGTTCCCCCACGGTCTCCGCAAAGAAGGGGGCACGCGGGTGAAACATGGTTTCCCCCGCGAACGGAGCGAGCCGAAGGCGAGCGACGTTCACTGGTCGGCGACGTGCGCCGCGTACGCCGCGGCGTCCATGAGCGCGTCGGCCTCGGCCGCGTCGGACAGGCGGACACGGATCAACCAGCCCTCGCCGTAGGGGTCCTCGTTGACCACCTCGGGCTCGTCGACGGCCTTCTGGTTGACCTCGAGCACCTCGCCGGAGAGCGGCGCGATGACGTCGGAGACCGCCTTCACGGACTCGACCTCGCCGCACGCGGCGCCCTGGGAGACGGTCGCGCCGACCTCGGGCGGCTCGAAGTGGACGAGCTCCCCGAGCGAGTCCTGGGCGAACCAGGTGATCCCGATGGTGGCCTCCCCCCCGTCGATCCGCGCCCAGTCGTGCTCGGCGTGGTAGCGAAGGTCCTCCGGGTAGCTCTCCGGTGCGGGCACTAGCTCTCTCCTTTGCGGTAGATCGGCTTCTTCACCACGTGCGCGCGCCTCGGCTTGCCGCGCACGTCGACGACGAGCTCGGTGTCGGGCGCGGCGCTCGCGGCAGGGACGTATCCCAGCCCGATGCCGCGGTCGAGCATCGGCGAGTGCGTGCCCGAGGTGACCTCGCCGCCGCCCTCGATCGGCATGCCCTGCCGCGGCACGGCCTTCTCGTCCATGACGAAGGCGGCCAGCCGTTGCTCCGGCCCCTTCTCCTTCACGCCGCGGAGGACGTCCACCCCGGTGAACTCCTTGTCGAGCGCGCACGCCCACCCGAGGCCGGCGGAGATCGCGTCCGTCTCGGGGGTGATGTCGTTCCCGTGCAACGGGTAGCAGACCTCGAGCCTGAGCGTGTCCCGCGCGCCGAGCCCGCACGGCACGGCGCCGCGGGCGCGCACCGCGTCCCACAGCGCCTCGGCGTCGTCCTCCGCGCAGCAGAGCTCCACGCCGAGCTCGCCCGTGTACCCGGTCCGCCCGACCATGACCTCGATCCCGTCGACCTCGCCCATCGCGTGCGTGAACGCCGGCGCGTCGTCCAGCCCCAGGCGCTCCAGGCTCCTCGGCCCCTGTACCGCCAGGAGACCGTACTCGTCGGAGGCGTCTCGAACCTCGGTGCCGCGTGGCTCGCGCTCCTTCAGCCACTCGTACACGGGCTCGCGGTTCGAAGCGTTGACGACGAGCATGAACTGCCCGTGCGCGAAGCGGTAGACGATGAGATCGTCGACGATCCCGCCGCGCTCGTTCGTGAGCAGGGTGTACTGGGCGCCACCGTCCGAGACCTTGCCCAGGTCGTTCGAGAGCATCTCCTGCAGGAACG
>DASSCD010000127.1:0-17547 GCA_035698005.1 Gaiellaceae bacterium
AAGCACTTCTACGGCGAGCTTCTGGGCCTGCGCGAGAACCCGAACTCGCCCGGCCAGGACTGGATCGAGTACGAAGCCGGCAACGTGACCCTGGCGGTGATGACGCCGCACACGCACGAGTACGAGTTCGCTGCGCTCCCGCCCGCGACGATCGCGCTCCGCGTTTCGGACGTCGCCGAGGCGAAGACGAAGCTCGAGGCCGCCGGTCTGGAGGTCGGGGACATCTGGGACTCGGGCGCGTGCCGCGGCGCGGGCGTCACCGATCCAGCCGGCAACCGCATCCTCCTCCACCGCCGGTACGCGCCGTACCCCGACGGGACGATGCCCTGATGCAGGTCGAGCACGTCGACTTCGTCTCGTTCCTGACGCAGGACCTCGCGCGCGCGAAGCGCTTCTACACCGAGGTCATCGGGCTCGAGGTCGAGACCGAGGGTGAGCACGACATGGAGCTCCGGGCGGGCCAGGTGACGCTCGACATCTTCGATCCGTCGAGCATCGGCCAGCCGTTCGGGCCCTCGCCGGCGGGGCTGGCGCTCCGCGTGCCCGACGTCGACGCGGCCCGGGCCGAGCTCGAGGCGAAGGGTGTGGAGTTCGACGGCGAGACGATCGTGACGGGCGTCTGCCGCCAGGCGTGGTTCAAGGACCCGGACGGCAACGCGCTCATGCTCCACCGGCGGTTCGACGTATGACGAGAACCGAGCTGCTCGAGCGCTACGAGGCGCTGCCGCTGCCGACGACGAAGGACGAGCACTGGCGCTTCACCGACCTCTCGGGGTTCGACCCCGACGGGTGGACCGCGGACGCCGGAGACGGCATCGCCTCCGCAGCATCGATCCTCGACCTCGATGTCGCCGGGGTCGCGCGTGTCGGCGAGAGTGGGATCGAGATCGAGCGCGCTCCGGAGGGCGTGCGGTTCGAGCCGCTCTCCGATGACCACGAGCTGCTGCACTCGCTCGTCGGCTGGGACGAGAAGTTCGCGGCCCACAACGCGGCGCTCTGGACGCACGGGCTCCTCGTGCACGTGCCGCGCGGGGTCGTCCTCGACCAGCCGCTGTACGTGCGGATCACGAATGCCGTCGAGGGCGGCTCGCTCTTCTGGCGGCTGCTGATCGTCGCCGAGCCCCAGAGCCGCTTCGCCGTGATCGAGGAGTACGCGTCCACCGCTCCCGAGCTCTCCTCGTACTCGAACGCCGCCGTCGAGATCGTCGTGCAGCAGGCCGCGAAGGTCGAGTACGTCTCGGTGCAGAACCTCTCGCGGGGCACGTACCACTTCGCCTCGCACCACGCCCGCGTCGAGCGCGACGCGGAGCTGGACTGGGTCACCGGGGGCTTCGGCTCCGCGAAGGGTAAGGTTCGGATCCAGAACGACCTCGCGGGTCCGGGTGCGACGTCGCGGGTGACGGGCGCGTACTTCGTCGACGGCACGCAGCACCTCGACTACGACACGTTCCAGGAGCACATGGCTCCCTCGACCACGTCCGACTTTGCGTTCAAGGGAGCGCTGCGCGACACGGCGCGGGCGGTCTGGCGCGGGATGATCCGGGTGGAGGAGGGCGCGCAGAAGACGAACGCGTACCAGGAGAACCGCAACCTCCTGCTCTCGAAGACCGCGCACGCCGACTCGATCCCCGGCCTCGAGATCCTCGCGAACGACGTGCGGTGCACGCATGGGGCGACGCTGGGCCAGGTCGACCGCGAGCAGCTCTTCTATCTGATGACGCGCGGTCTCTCGCGTGCCGAGGCGGAGCGGCTGATCGTGCGCGGCTTCTTTCAGGACGTGCTCGACCGCGTCGAGCTCGAGCCGGTCCGCGAGGCGCTCGCCGAGGCTCTCGAGGCCCGCATCCCGCAGGCGTAATCGATCCGTCAGACTGGCCGCGTGAACGTCCCGCTCGTGCCGCGCTTCCGCGGTGTCTTCCACCAGTACGCGTTCTTCGTGGCGGTCGTCGCCGGGACGACGCTCGTCGTTCTCGCGGACGGGGCGGTCGAGCGGGTTGCGGTATGGGTGTACGCGGCCGCGCTGGCCGCGATGTTCGGGGCCAGCGCGCTCTACCATCGGGTGCGCTGGCGCACCCCCGCTGCGCGGCTTCGCGCCCGGAGGCTCGACCACGCGATGATCTTCGTCTTCATCGCGGGGACGTACACGCCCTTTGCGCTCGTGGCGTTCGCGGACACGGCCGGGCTCGCGTTGCTCGCCGCGGTCTGGGCCGGGGCGGCGTTCGGGCTCGCCCTCGAGCTCTCCTGGATCGAAGGGCCGCGCTGGCTCTCGGCCCTGGCCTACCTGCTCGTCGGCTGGGTCGGCGTCGTCGCCGCGCCGAGGCTCTTCCCGGAGCTCGGAGCCGCGGCAGCGGTGCTCGTCATCGTGGGAGGCGCGCTGTACAGCCTCGGAGCGGTCGCGTACGCGACGACGTGGCCGAACCCGTTCCCGGCGACGTTCGGCTTTCACGAGGTGTTCCACGTCCTCGTGATCGCGGCCGCGGTGACGCAGTTCGTCGCCGTCGCGCTCGTCGTGCTGTGAGCGACGCCACCGGGTACGCGTGGGTCGAGGACGACGACGAGCTCTCGGCAGCGTGCTTCACCGCGGTGACGGGTGTCGGGGTCGAGGAGGTCGTCCGCCGCTTCGGGGCCGATCGGACCAGCGAGCGCACTGCCATGTTCGCCGACACGTTCAACGCGCTGACGGGCTCGGCGCCGCTCCTGTACGACGAGCTCGACGGCAACGTCCTCGTCGCCGAGAACAACGGGTGGCAGGGCTCGAGGATCGAGGTCCTGGACGCGGTCTCCCGTGGCGGACGAGCCGCGAGCGTGTGCTGGAGCGTGAACGCGGACATGTCCTTCCTGTACGCGGTGGACGGCGTCGTCGTGGCCTGGTTCGATCCGCTGCTCGTCGAGCACGGGTGGACGGGCTCGGACCCGGAGTCGATCCGCCGGCAGGCAACGGATCTGCCGTTCGGCGTGGAGGGGCCACGAAGCGCCTCGCTTGCGCTCGTCGAGCGCCTCACCGGAGCTCACCTCGAGCGGAGCTGGCTCGAGCGGCCACATCGCTGCGCGGTCGTCCCGGGCGCCGACGAGGTCATGCTCCCCTCGGTCGAGGACTACCGCTCGTTCGTGCGCCAGGCGCTCGGTGCCTGGTGGCGCGACCTTCGCCGCAAGCGCTAGCCACACGACGGCCGCGGCCAGCTACGCTCGGCGCATGGAGACCGAGATCCAGCTCACCGACGAGCAGTGGCGGGCGCGGCTGACGCCCGAGCAGTACGAGATCCTGCGCAACAAGGGCACCGAGCGGGCGTTCACCGGCGCCTACTGGGACGAGCACGCGGATGGCGTCTACCGCTGCGCGGGGTGCGGCGCCGAGCTGTTCCGCTCGGAGGCGAAGTACGACTCGGGGACCGGCTGGCCGAGCTTCGTGGAGCCCACCTCCCTCGAGAGCGTGGTGACGGAGACCGACCGGAGCTACGGGATGACCCGGACCGAGGTCATGTGCGCGAGCTGCGGCGGTCACCTCGGGCACGTCTTCCCCGATGGACCAGGGCCCACGGGCGAGCGCTTCTGCATCAACTCCGCAGCCCTCGAGCTCGACGCGACGGCCTGAGCGGATGACGGGCTGCTGCCGGGCCGGTCCGTGCGAGCAGGTGTTCAGGCCGCGGATCGCCCGGCGCACGCTCGCGCGCTACCGGCGGCACGGGCTGGACGAGCTCGAGCTCCAGCTGCTCGAGTCCGCGCGCGAGGCAGGGGTCGACGGTGCCCGCGTGCTCGAGATCGGAGGAGGGCTGGGCACGATCGGCGGCGAGCTCCTGGCAGCGGGGGCTGCAGAGAGCGAGGTCGTCGAGCTCGTTCACGCGTGGGAGCCGTATGCGCTCGAGCTCGCCCGCGAGCGCGGCGTCGAGGGGCAGACGAGCTTCAGGGTCGTCGACATCCTCGATCGCCCGGGCGACGTCGATCCTGCCGACATCGTGATCCTGAACCGGGTCGTGTGCTGCACGCCGGACGGCATCGAGCTGACGGGCGAGGCCGCGCGCCATGCGCGCCGCGCGCTCGTGCTCAGCTTCCCCCGCGACGTGCTCTGGGTACGAGCGCTGATCCGGGGGCTCAACACGGGGATGTGGATGCTGCGCCGCTCGTACCGTGCCTTCGTCCACCCGCCCGCGGCCCTACTGGCTGCCGCGGAATCCGCGGGGCTCCGGCCGGCGGCCAACGGGCGCCGCGGTCTCGTGTGGCAGTACGCCTCGCTGACCCGACGGTGAGCGAGCTCGGCCTGTTTCCGCTGCCGCTCGTCCTCCTGCCCGAGGAGCAGGTGCCGCTGCACGTCTTCGAGGATCGGTACAAGGAGCTGATCGGCGAGTGCCTCGAGGACGACCGCGAGTTCGGGCTCGTCTACGCGGACGACGACGGGATCCGTGAGCTGGGGACGAGGGCGGGCGTGGTCTCCGTCCTCAACCGCTTCGAGGACGGTCGCCTGAACGTCGTCGTGGAGGGTCGCGAGCGGTTCCGGCTGCTCGAGCTGACCGACGGCCGGAGCTTCCAGACGGGCGACGTGGCCGAGGTCGTGGACGACGAGGACCCGGCCGGCGCCGACACGGTCGCGCGGGCCCTCGCCCTCTTCGAGCGATTGCGGGCGGCGACGGGGAGCGACGTGGATGTGCCGTCCGCGGAGACGGAGCAGCTCTCGTTCGTCCTCGCCGGACGGGTCGAGCTCGCCCCGGAGGTCAAGCTCGAGCTCCTCGCCGAGCTCTCGGAGCGAACCCGGCTCAACCGCGTCTGCGAGCTGCTCGAGCTCGCGTCCGAGTCCGTCGAGCGTCAACGGCGCGCCGCCGAGCGCGCGGCGACGAACGGCCGCGTCGACCTCGGGTGAGCACGGCCGCGAGCGGCCGGCTTCAGGGGTCTAGTGGCACGGCAGGATCGGCGGTAGCCGATCCTGCTTCGTGCAGGGGTCGGGGTGCCCAGGGGTACGATGCGTTGATGGCAGTGACCACGCCTCCTGCGCTCGACGCGCACCGCCTGCGGGCCGACTTCCCCGTGTTCGACGAGCTCGTGAACGGAAAGCCGGTTGCCTTTCTGGACTCTGCTGCGTCAGCGCAGAAGCCACGGCAGGTGCTGGACGCGATGCGCGACTTCTACGAGCATTCGTACGCGAACGTCCATCGCGGCGTGTACCGCCTCGCGGAGCGGGCGACGACGGGCTACGAGACCGCACGCCGCAAGGTCGCCGGCTTCGTCAACGCACCCTCGGAGCGTGAGCTGATCTTCACCCGGAGCGCGACCGAGTCGCTGAACCTCGTCGCGTACGCGTGGGGGCTCGACAACCTCGGCCCGGGCGACGTCGTCGTCGTCACCGAGCTCGAGCACCACTCGAGCTTCGTGCCCTGGCAATACGTCGCTCACCGCACGGGCGCAGCGTTCCGCGCGATCCCGATCGACCACAACGGCGAGCTCGACCTCGATGCGCTCGACGCCGTCGAAAACGGGGGGACGGTCAAGGTCGTCGCCTGCAACCTCGTCTCGAACACGCTCGGCACGGTCAACCCCGTCGTGAAGCTCGGGGCGTGGGCACACGAGCGCGGCGCGATCATGGTCGTCGACGCCGCGCAGGCCGCGCCGCACCGCCCGCTCGACGTGCAGGCGCTCGGGTGCGACTTCCTCGCGCTGTCGTCGCACAAGCTGTGCGGACCGAGCGGCTCGGGCGCGCTCTGGGGGCGACGCGACCTGCTCGAGGCGATGTCGCCCTTCAACCTGGGCGGGGAGATGATCCGCTCGGTCGCGCTCGAGAAGACGACGTGGAACGAGCTGCCGTACAAGTTCGAGGCGGGGACGCCCGCGATCGCCGAGGCAGTGGGGTTCGGCGCCGCCGTCGACTATCTCTCCGAGGTCGGGCTCGAGGCCATCGAGCGCCACGAGCACGAGCTCCTCGAGTACGCGCTCGGCACGTTGGGCGACCTCCCGTGGGTCGAGACGTACGGGCCTTCGCCGGACCGGCGCGCCGGAATCGTCTCGTTCAACGTGGAGGGCGTCCACCCGCACGACGTCGCGCAGGTGCTCGACTGGGAGGGAGTGGCGGTTCGTGCCGGGCACCACTGCACGCAGCCGCTGATGACGAAGCTCGGCGTCGCCGCCACGACCCGCGCGAGCTTCTACCTGTACACGATCCCCGAGGAGATCGACCGCCTCGTCGAGGGCCTGCACAAGGTGAAGAAGTCCCTCGGATGAGCGAATTCGAACAGCTCTACCGGGAGCTGATCCTCGACCACTACAAGAACCCGCGGAACCACGGGCTCCTCGAGCCCGCGGACGCGCACGCGGAGGGCCAGAACCCGCTCTGCGGCGACGAGATCTCGGTCTCGGTCAGGCTCGGCGACGGCGACGTGATCGAGGACGTCGGCTTCGACGGGCGCGGCTGCGCCATCAGCCAGGCGGCGACCTCGATGCTCACCGACCTCGTCAAGGGCCGCACCGCTCAGGAAGTCGCGTCGATGCCGAAGGAGGAGCTGCTCGACGAGCTCGGAATCCCGCTGACGCCGGTCCGTCTCAAGTGCGCGATCCTCGGGCTCGGCGTACTGAAGCTTGCGCTGCACAAGGCGAAGGGCACCCCGCTCCCGGAGGAGTGGGGCACGTCGGTCCGCGACCTCGTGTTCGACTAGGCGCCGCCCGTGGCGGAGATCGAGGTCGCGCCCGTCGACGAGCTCCCGCCCGGGACGATGCGGCTCGTGCCAGCGGGCGCGATCACCGTCGGTGTCTACAACTGCGGCGGGACATACCACGCGATCGAGGACCGCTGCTCGCACGACGACGGGCCGCTCTGCGAGGGGGAGTGGGAGCCGGAGCTATGCATGGTCGTCTGCCCGAGGCATGGCTCGCGCTTCGACCTCGAGACCGGCATCCCGATGTCCCTCCCCGCGTTCGTGCCGGTACGGATCTTCCCCGTGTCGGTGCGGGACGGCATCGTCGTGGTCGAGGTGGAGGAAGGCTGACGATGCTCGACGCCCGCGTCCTCGGCGTGCTCGCGCGCCTCGAGGAGGAGGACCGTGCCGAGCGGGAGGCGGGCCTCCCCCCGGAGCGCCGGTCGCGTCAGGTGGCGCCGGCGACGGGTCGGTTCCTGTTCGCGCTCGCCGCCTCTCAGGCCGGCGTCGAGGTGCTCGAGATCGGCGGCTCGCGCGGCTACTCCTCGATCTGGCTCGCCGCGGGCGCGCGCGTGCTCGGCGGCAGGGTCGTGTCGCTGGAGCGGGACCCGGAGCGGGCCGCGGTGTGGCGGGCGAACGTCGCCGACGCCGGGCTCGAGGAGTGGGCCGACCTCGTCGAGGGCGATGCGCACGAGAGCCTCCGCAGCATCGAGGACGTGTTCGACCTCGTCTTCCTCGACGCCGAGAAGGACGATTACGAGGCGCTCTTCGGGCTTGCTCGTCCGGTGCTCGAGCCGGGCGGTCTCGTCGTTGCGGACAACGTGCTCTCCCACGTCGAGCCGCTCGCCGCGTACTCGGCCGCGCGTCAGGCGGATACCGCGCTGTCCAGCGTCACGATCCCCCTCGACCGCGGCCTCGAGCTGACCGTCGTGCTGGCAGAGAGCGGGTGACGTTCCGGCGCTCGAGCGCTGCACCCGGTCAGCAGCGGGCGCGAAGGCACCCGCTTTCAGGGATCTTCCCGCGATCGAGATCCGCGGGAGCGGATCTCGATCTTGTGCACTACTCGCGGACCTCGCTCATCAGGCCGAGCAGGTTCCGGTCGGGGTCGCGGAAGAACGTCATCCACAGCTCGTGGTCGGGCATGCGGGCGATCAGGTGCGGCTCGTCGTCGAACGGGACGCCCCGCCCGAGCAGCTCGTCGCGGGCGGCGGCGATGTCGGCCACGCGGAAGTAGACGGTGGAGCTCGGGTGGTCGACCTCCTCGTTCTCGGGGACGGCGAGCATGATGCGAACGTCGCCGCTCTGGAAGAACGCGAGCGGGCCGGCCTCGAACAGGTACTCGAGCCCGAGCGCGTCGCGGTAGAAGGTCACCGACCGAGGCAGGTCGTGCGTCCGGATCGCGATCTGGCCGATGCTCTCGAGCGTGGGCATCCGTCCCTCCTCCATATACTTAGCGTTGCTAACTAACTATGTAGCATGGCTAAGGAGAACGTGTCAAGCGAGCATCCGGATCCCCGTCACGTCGCCGAGGGGCTGCACGCCGCTGCCATTCACGTCCTGCGCCGAGTGCGCCGGGTCGACGAGGAGAGCGGGCTCACCGCTGCGCGCCTGTCGGCCCTGTCGGTGCTCGTGTTCGGAGGCCCGATGACCATCGGCCGACTCGCTCGCGCGGAGCAGGTGTCGGCGCCGACGGTGTCCCGTCTCGTGCACGCGCTCGAGCGCGAGGGGCTCGTGACGCGGGAGGCGCACGAGCGCGACGGGAGGGCGGTGCTCGTGCGGGCGACCGATCACGGCCGCGCGATCCTCGAGCGAGGCCGCGAACGCAGGATCGCGGAGCTCGCGGGGCTGCTCGAGATGCTCGAGGCGGGCGATCTCGAGAGGCTCGCCTCGGCTGCGGAGATCACCGAGCGGATTCTCGCCCGACCTCCATCCGCCGGAAGTGCGTATGCTGGCGATACCGCGGAAAGGAGGTGGTCCGGCTTGAGCGACGACAGTACCGGCAGTGGAGGTACCAGCGGGTAGAGGCGTGCCCCCGGGACCACCGGGAATCGCCTAGCCAGCGTAGGGGGCTCGCAGCTTGCGCCGCAGGCCGACGCGCCTGCCGGAAGCGCCTCTACTACTCCAACGCTGGTCACCGAGCTCGAGGGGCTGCTCACGCAGCCCCTCGGCTTCTCTCGGATGCAGACTGCAGTCAGGCGGCGAGGGCAACCGGTGCGGCTTCAGCTGCGAGCGCGGACAGGTGGCCCACGAGCCGTGCCGCGACACCCTCGTCGAGCAGGGCGCCCGTCTCGTCGAACGCGTCCTGCGCTCGTGCGACCGGCAGCTCGCCTTCGATCACGCGCGCACCGGCGATGCCGAGCACGCGCCGCAGGTCCTGCTGCGCCCAGATGGCGCCGTACTGGCCGGTCGTCGCGCCGGCGACCGCCGCGGTCTTGCCCCAGAGCGCCGCGCCACCGCGGGGCGGGCGCGACGCCCAGTCGACGGCGTTCTTCAGCACGCCGGGGATCGAGCCGTTGTACTCGGGGGTCACGAAGAGCAGCGCGTCCGCGCCGGCGATGCGCTCGCGGAGGTCCGTGACCGCGATCGGGGCGTCCTCGCCGTCGAAGTCCTCGTCGTACGGAGGGAGCTGCGCGAGGCCGTCGTAGAGCTCGACCTCGACGCCCGCCGGGGCGAGCTCCGTCGCGGCCCGCGCGAGGGCCGTGTTGTACGACGCCTCGCGCAGGCTGCCGGAGATGGCGAGGACCTTCATCGTCAGCTCGCCTTCACCGCCGCGAAGACGGCCTTGAGGACGACCTCGTTCGGGAGGAGGAAGCCGCCACCTGGGAGCGGGGCATTCCACTTCAGCCCGAAGTCGGTGCGGTCGACCGTGGTCTCCAGCTCGAGGCCGATGCGGTCGTTGCCCCAGGGATCGGCCGCCTCGCCCACGAACGTGCCGGTGAGCGTGACCGGCTTCGTGACGCCCCTGATCGTCAGGTCGCCCTCGACGACGAGCTCGTCGCCACGCACCGCGATCGAGGTCGACTCGAACCGGAGCTCCGGGTAGCGGGCGGTGTCGAAGAAGTCGGGCGACTGCAGGTGGCCGTCGCGCGTCTCGTCGAACGTCGTGATGCTCGTCGCGTCGACGACACCCTCGATGGCGGGCGAGTCGCCGCCGCGGATCGTGCCCGTGAAGCCGGGGACGCGGCCCTTGATCGTCATGAGGCCCAGCTTCTTCACCTCGAACTCGAGCGACGACCAGACCGGATCGAGGTGCCACTCTCCGGCCGGGATGACCGCTGCGCGCTCCTCGGTCAAGATCGACATATTCCACCTCCTCCTTTGAGTACGCTATTATTGATCACGCAAGCAACTATAGCGGAGAAAACATGCGAAGTCAACCATTGAGTGAGCAATCTCTAGGGGTCGATGCGTTCGTCGGGCTCGTGCGCGCGCATGCGACGGCGACGCGCTCGCTGAACGCGCAGCTGTCCGCCGACCACGGCCTCACCATCAGCGACTACGAGGTGCTTCTGCGACTCGCCCGCGCCCCGGAGCGTCGGCTGCGCCGCGTCGACCTCGCCGAGCAGGTGCTGCTGACCGCGTCCGGCATCACCCGCCTGCTGGACGGGCTCGAGCGGCAGGGCTGGGTCGAGCGGGGGGCCTGCGACGGCGACCGCCGGGTGGTGTACGCCGTGCTCACGGACGCCGGCCTCGCGAAGCTGCGCGAGGCGCGCGCGACGCACATCCCGCAGATCGAGGTCCACTTCGGCCGCAGCTTGACGCCCGAGGAGCAGGCCCTCCTCGTCGAGCTCCTCGGCAAGCTCGAGGACGGCGGCGGCGAGCCGCCCTGCGATGCCGACGTCTAGCGTCCGCCGTCGCGCGCGAAGTTCTTCCAGTACCGGCTCGGGGTCGGGCCCTTCTGGCCCTGGTACTTCGAGCCGATGCCTGCGCTGCCGTAGGGGCGCTCTGCGGGCTCGGACAGCTGGACGAACGAGAGCTGCCCGATCTTCATCTCCGGGTAGATCGTGATCGGCAGGTTGGCGACGTTCGAGAGCTCGAGCGTGACGTGCCCGTCCCAGCCCGGGTCGATGAAGCCGGCGGTCGAGTGGATCAGAAGCCCCAGCCGGCCGAGCGAGCTCTTGCCCTCGAGCCGCGCCACGAGGTCGTCCGGGAGCGTCACGCGCTCGAGGGTCGAGCCGAGCACGAACTCGCCGGGGTGCAGGATGAACGCCTCGTCGCCCTCGACCTCCACCAGCTCGGTCAGCTCCTCCTGTTCCGCCTTGACGTCGATGTACGGGTAGCGGGAGTTGCGGAACACGCGGAAGTAGCGGTCGACCCGCACGTCGAGGCTCGACGGCTGCATGAGATCGGGCTCGTAGGGAGCGATCCCGATGCGCCCCTCGGCGAGCAGACGCCGGATCGTTCGGTCGGACAGGACCACGTCGCGATTCTAGGGGCGAGCGACTTGTGACAAGTTGTCACATGGACGGTCGAGCGGCCTCGTCGCTGCGGTAAGGTCCAGCCCCGGTGTCGATGCTGTTCCCACCCATCGACCCGAACGAGCGCTTTCGCGAGCGTCGTGCGGCTACGAGGCGCAGGAAGCGCCTGCGGCGAGGCCTGCTCACGGGCGCGTTGCTCGTGGGCGTGCTCCTGCTGGGCGGCGGCGCCCGCTTCGTCGGCGGCGCGACGACTCCCTCCGGTGCGGAGGGGGGCGAGACGACGCTGGCCGCGATGGAGGCGGCCGGGTCGCGGCCGCTTCCGGTCGAGATCCGGGGCGTCCATGTGACTCTCGGGCTCGCCTCGCTGCCCGGCAAGCTCCAGGAGTACACGAGCCTCCAGCGCGACGGCCTGACCGCGATCGAGCTCGACGTGAAGGACGAGAACGGCGAGGTCGGGTTCGTCCCGCGCTCGGTGCCGCTCGCCCGCCAGGTGGGCGCCGCGCGCGACTACTACGAGGCGCGCGAAGCGGCGAGGCTCGTCCATGCGCGGGGTCTCTATCTCATCGGGCGCGTCGTCGTCTTCGAGGACCCGGTGCTCTCGCTCGGCCGGCCGGAGCTCGCCGCCCGCCGCGGTAACGGCTCGGTCTGGCGCGACGCGGCCGGGCTCGGCTGGACGAACCCGTACGACCGGCGGGTGTGGAAGTACAACGTCGACGTCGCCGTCGCGGCCGCGCGCGCGGGGTTCGACGAGATCCTGTTCGACTACGTCCGCTTCCCCTCCGACGGGGACGTGGACGCGGCCGTCTTCCGCAATCCGCGCTCACTCGCGAAGCGCGATGCCGTGCCCGCCTTCCTCCGCTACGCGTCGAGCCGTCTGCGGCCGCTGGGCACACGCGTGTCGGCGGCGGTCTTCGGGCTCTCCGCCGCTCGCGACCTCGGGATCGGGCAGCTCCCGCGGCGCATGGCGCCTCACCTCGACCACGTGTACCCGATGACGTACCCGTCCCTCTTCGGGCAGGGAGAGCTCGGCATCGCCGATCCCGGGGCTTCTCCGGGGGCGACCGTCACCCGTGCCCTGCGCGGCTTCGAGCGACGCCTGGCGGGCCGGAAGGTGTTGCTCGTCCCCTGGGTGCAGGACTTCAGCTTCGAGCACCCGTACCGCATCGACGAGGTGCGGGAGCAGATCGAGGCTGCGCGCCGCGCCGGCGCGAAGGGCTATCTCCTCTGGAACGCCCAGGGCGTCTACACCGACGGCGCCCTCGCGGCGCCCTGAGCGGCGGTCGTCGGAGATGAGCGCGGCCCACACGAAGCGGCCGCCTTCAGGGATGTGCCCCGCGACCGGGATGGGCGCGAGCGCATTCCGGTCTCGCGGATTCACGGAGCGAGCCGTTCCCGGCGCCAGCCGCCCGGCGCCCGCGTGAAGCGGATGCGGTCGTGCAGGCGGCTCTCGCGATGGCGCCAGAACTCGACGGCCTCCGGCAGGACGCGGTACCCGCCCCAGTGGCCCGGGAGCGGCACGTCCCCGCCCGTGAAGCGCGCCTCGGCGTCCGCGTAGGCGGCGTCGAGCTCCTCCCTATCGGCGAGCGGCCGCGACTGTGCGGACACCCAGCCCGCGATCCGGCTCGCCCGCGGCCTCGTCTCCCAGTAGGCGGCGGACTCGGACCGCGCGATCTCCTCGACCGTGCCCTCGACGCGGACCTGCCTCCCGAGATCCCACCAGTGCAGCACGACGGCGGCTCGGGGGTTCACTCGGAGCTCGTCGCCCTTCCGCGACTCGCGGTTCGTGAAGAACACGAGCCCCTCCTCGTCGAGCCCGCGGAGCAGGACGATGCGAGCGGACGGGAGCCCGTCCGGCGTCGCCGTCGCGAGTGTCATCACCTGGGGCCGATCGGCCGACTGCTGCGCCTCGGCGAGCCACGCCCGCAGCGCGACGATCGGATCGCTGCCCAGCTCGCGCTCGTCCACCACCCGGATGCCTAGTGACGACGAGGTCGCGCGTCAAGCGCCGCTGTGGGCGGGAGCCGACGGGGGGCACGGGTAAGCTCCGAGCATGGTGGCGCTGCGCGCGATCGAGCTCCGCACCGAGGTCCCGGGGCCGCGGACGCGCGAGATCCTCGAGCGCGAGCGCAGGGCCGTCGCGCGGCCGCTGATCGTCCACGCACCGGTCGTCGCGGCGCACGCCCAGGGCTCGCGGATCACCGACGTCGACGGCAACACCTTCCTCGACTTCGTCGGCGGCGTGGGCGTGATGAACGTCGGGCACAACCACCCGCGGGTCGTGAAGGCGATCCACGAGCAGGCCGACCGTTTCCTCCACACCGACTTCACGGTCGTCCCGTACGAGGGCTACGTCGAGCTGGCGGAGCGCCTCGGCGCGCTCGTGCCGATCTCCGGAGACACGCGCGCGGCCTTCTTCAACGCCGGGACCGAGGGAGTCGAGAACGCGGTGAAGCTCGCCCGCCTGCACACGAAGCGGCAAGCCGTCATCGCCTTCGAGGGAGCCTTCCACGGACGCACGCTCCTCGCCCTGACGATGACCTCGCGCACACATCCGTACAAGAAGGGCCTCGGGCCGTTCGCGCCGGAGGTCTATCGCGCTCCGTTCCCGAGCGCGTACCGCGGCCCGGACGCGGAGACCGCGCTCGCCGCGCTCGAGCGGATGCTCTCGACCCATGTCGCCGCCGATCACGTCGCGGCGATCGTGTTCGAGCCGCAGCAGGGCGAGGGCGGGTTTGTCCCCGCCGACCCGGCGTTCGTACGCGGCCTGCGCGCGATCTGCGACGAGCACGGGATCGTCCTCGTCGCCGATGAGGTCCAGACCGGCTTCGGGCGGACGGGCCGGATGTTCGCGATGCAGCACTTCGACGTCGAGCCGGACCTGATCGTGCTCGCGAAGTCGATCGCGGGCGGGCTCCCGCTGTCGGGCGTCGTCGGACGGGCCGAGATCATGGACGACCCGCACGAGGGCGCGATCGGCGGCACCTTCGTCGGCAACCCGGTCGCGCTCGCGGCCGCGCTCGCCGTGCTCGACGTGTTCGCGGAGGAGGAGCTCGTGACGCGTTCGGTCGTCCTCGGGGAGGCGATCCGCGAGCGGATGCTCGGCTGGCAGGCGCGCTGGCCGCAGGTCGGCGACGTCCGCGGCCTCGGCGCAATGCTCGCGATCGAGCTCGTCGCCGACCCGGCGACCAAGGCGCCTGCGCCGGAGCTGACGACGGCCGTGGTCGAGGAGGCGCTCCAGCGCGGGCTGATCCTGATGAAGGCGGGCGTGTACGGGAACTGCATCCGGGTGCTCTGCCCGCTCACGATCTCGGACGGCGAGCTCGACGAGGGGCTCGGCGTCTGGGAAGAGGCCCTCGCGGCGGTTCTCGGCTAGCTCGGCACGGGCGGAGAGCGCTGCGCCCGCGAAGGCGGGCGGCTTCAGGGGTTTCCCGCGCGAGCGGGACTCGCTCCGCGGGTCCCGCTCTTGCGCACGACTCAGTACTCGAGACGCGAGCGGCGCCCGTGCCGCTCGAGCGCGAGCTCGACGAGCCGGTCGAGGAGCTCCGGGTACGAGGTGCCGGAAGCCTCGAAGAGCTTCGCGTAGACACTCGTCGCCGTGAAGCCCGGGATCGTGTTGATCTCGTTCACGACGACCTCGCCGCCCGTCGTGACGAAGAAGTCGATCCGCGCCATCCCCTCGCACTCGGTCGCGACGAACGACTCGACCGCGAGGTCGCGAACGCGCTCCGCCGCTTCGTCGGAGATCCGCGCCGGAACGACGAGTTCCATCCCACCCTCGTCGTACTTCGCCGCGTAGTCGTACCACTCGGCGTGGGCGACGATCTCGCCGACGGCCGAGGCGACGGGATCGCGGTTGCCGAGCACCCCGCACTCCACCTCGACCCCGTCCAGCAGCTCCTCGATCAGCACCTTGTCGTCGTGGCGCCGTGCGAGCGCGATCGCGGACACGAGCTCGGGCTCGTCATGCGCCTTCGTGATCCCGACCGATGAGCCGAGCCGCGCCGGCTTCACGAAGACCGGGTAGGAGAACGGGTGCTCGGCCGGATCGCCGTCGCGGAGGGTGACGTGCCGCGCGACCGGGATGCCGCGGTCGCGGAGGACCGCCTTGCACAGGTCCTTGTCCATGCACAGCGCCGAGGCGAGGACGCCGGCGCCGACGTAGGCGACGCCGGCGAGCTCGAGAAGCCCCTGGACGGTCCCGTCCTCGCCGAAGGGCCCGTGCAGGATCGGCAGGACGACGTCGACCTGGCCGAGCGCGCGTGCCGGCGACGAGTCGGCCAGGACCGGGAGCGTCTCGACGGTCTCGGACGCGTCCGCGAGCGCCCCAGCCCCGGAGCCGAGCTCCCAGCGGCCGTCGCGGCCGATCTCGATCGTCGTCGTTTCGTAGCGCCCCGGGTCGAGGGCGGCCGCCACGGAGCGGGCGGACGCGAGGGAGATCTCGTGCTCGCTCGAACGCCCGCCCGCGAGGACGGCGACGCGCAGGCGCGAGCTCACGGCGTGGGCGTCGTCTGCGTGCTCTCGGTCGTGGTGCCCACGAAGCGCCCGACGAACAGGACGACGATCGAGTTCGGCTTCGCCTGCGTCCCGCCGGCCGGGTCCTGCGAGGTGACGATGCCGTCGAGGGTGGGGTCGTCGGTGTCCTCGAACTCGACGCGGGTGCGGAAGCCCGCGTCCTCGAGGATCGTCTGCGCCACCGACACGTCCTGGCCGGTCACGTCCGGCACGGCCGAGGTGGTCGGGCCGCGCGAGACGGAGAGCGTGACCGTCGCGCCCTTCGAGCTCTCGGTCCCGCCGGCCGGGTCCTGGTCGACGACGATGCCCGCGGTCTGGTCGGAGGCCACGTCCACCCTGGTCACGCCGAAACCGGCGCGCTGGAGCACGGAGGCGGCCTGGTCGTAGGGGTTGCCGACGACGTTCGGAACCTCGACGGGCTTCGGGCCCTTCGAGACATTGATCCGGACCTGCGTGCCCTCGACGACGACGGTGCCAGGGCCGGGGTTCTGGGCCGTGACGCGTCCCTCGTCCTCGTCCGAGTTCACCTCGACGACCCGCGCGACGAGCCCGGCGCGGGTCAGTTCGGCCACCGCGTCGTCGGACGTCTGCCCGACGACGCTCGGGATCGTGACCTGCGGCTTACCGGAGGAGACCTCGATGACGACGACGGTCCCCGTGTCGACGCGGGTCCCCTCGGTCGGCTCCTGCTTGAAGACGAGGCCCTCCTCGACATCCGAGTTGGCCACGCGCCGCACCTGCGGGACGAGGTCGCGCTCGGTGATCTGGTCGACGGCCTGCGCCTGGTTCAGGGCGACGACGTAGGGCACTGCCACCGTGTCTGAGCCGTTCACCGCATCCTGGATCGGGCCCCACAGGAAGATGCCCGCCACGATCAGCGCCAGCGTGGCGCCGAGGCCGATGAGCCACGGCCACAGGTTCCGTCGGCGTCCCCTCGGATCGAACTCGGGCGGGTATCCAGCCTCGCCGGTCCTGGCGCGGCGCCGTACCTGGGTGATGGCGGTCGCCTGGTCGACGGTGCGTGCGCCGGAGAGGACGATCGTCGCGGCCTCGGCGGTCTCGCTCGGCACGTGCCCGCCGCGGGCGACGGTCTCGAGGTCGGCGTCCATCGCGACGGCGGACTGGTAGCGGTCGGCCGGCTCCTTCGCGAGCGCGCGCAGGACGACGAGGTCGAGGTCGGGCGGGATCTCCGGTCGGATCTCGGAGGGGGGCTCGGGGATCTCCGAGAGATGCTTCATCGCGATCTCGACCGGCGTCTCCCCGGTGAACGGCACCTCGGCGGTCAGGAGCTCGTACAGCACGATCCCCGTCGAGTAGAGGTCGGAGGTCTGGTCGACCGGCGCGCCGCGCGCCTGCTCGGGGGAGAGGTACTGCGCGGTGCCGATGATCGCGCCCTCCTCGGTCATCTGGCTGGCGCCCGCGCGCGCGATCCCGAAGTCCGTCACCTTGACGACGCCCTCCGCGTCGACGATGACGTTGTGCGGCTTGATGTCGCGGTGGATGACGCCGTTCCGGTGCGCGTAGCGGAGCGCCGCGAGGATCTGGCGCGTGTATGCGATCGCTCGCGGGATGGGAGCAGGGCCGCGGCTGCGGACGAGCTCCTTCAGCGTCTTCCCCTCGACGCACTCCATGACGATGAAGTAGGAGCCGTTCGTCTCGCCGCGGTCGAAGATCGAGACGATGTTCGGGTGGGAGAGCCCCGCCGCGTGCGTCGCCTCGCGCCGGAAGCGCTCGACGAACTGCTCGTCGTTCGCGTAGCGGGCATGGAGGATCTTGATGGCGACCCTGCGCCCGAGCTCCTGGTCCTCGGCGAGGTAGACGTCGGCCATCCCGCCGCCACCGAGCTTCCTGGTGACGCGGTAGCGCCCCGCGAAGAGCGTTCCGGAGAGGGTGTCCTGCGTCGTCATCGGTGGCTGCACAGTAGGTTAGGGATTCTCCGCGCCACGGAGGATGACCTCCATGACGGCCTTCGCGATCGGGGCCGCGGTCACCCCGCCCGTGCCTGC
>DASSCD010000128.1:0-10039 GCA_035698005.1 Gaiellaceae bacterium
CTCGGGCAAGAAGAACGTGAGCACCGGTCCGATGAGCGGGTACCTGGAGGGTGCGCCCTCTGGGCCCGTCTCGAGCCCGGCGACAGGATCCTTCGAGGCCACGATCGACGACGCAGCGGGAGAGATCGACTACACGCTCTCGTACTCAGGCCTCGAGGGCGACATCCGCCAGGCACACATCCACTTCGGCCAGCGGAGCGTCAACGCCGGCATCTCGGCCTGGCTCTGCGAAACGACGGCCAACCCGTCCCCGAGCGCGTCGACGCCGACGTGCCCGCAGTCCGGGACGGTGACCGGGACGATCACGGCCCTCGAGGTCATCGGCCCGGCCGGGCAGGGCATCGCCGCGGGTGAGTTCGACGAGCTCGTCGCGGCCCTTCGCGCGGGCAGGGCGTACGCGAACGTCCACTCGTCCCTGTTCCCGGGCGGAGAGATCCGCGGCCAGATCAACGACGACGACCAGCGAGACGACTAGCCGGGGAGAGGCTAGGGGAGGAGCTCGAGGCCGGGCTCGGACGGGAGCCCGGCCTCACCCTGCCTGCAGCCGGCCGATGATCGCGAGCCCGAACTCGGCGGCGCGCGCGCCGTCGACGACGCGGTGGTCGAAGGTGACGGCGATCGTCCCCGTGCGCCGCACGACGATCTCGCCCTCCCGGACGACCGCACGCGGTGCGACGCGCCCCACGCTGACGATCGCGACCTCGGGATGGTTGACGATCGGTGTCTGGAAGAGGCCGGCGAGCTTCCCCGCGCTCGTCACGGTGAACGTCGAGCCGCGTACCTCGTCCGGCGCGAGAGATCCGGCGCGCGCGCCGTCCGCGAGCCTCCGGATCTCTGTGTCGATCTCATCCAGCGAGCGCGCGTCGGCGCCGCGCACGACGGGCACGACGAGGCCCTGCTTTGTCTGGACCGCGACGCCGATGTCGTAGCGGTCGAGCTCGACCACACTGTCGCCCTCGAGGCGGGCGTTGAGCTCGGGGAACTCCTTCAGCGCCTCGGCACAGGCCTTGACGACGGACGCGACGAGCGTCTCGAGCTCGACACCCTCGAAGTCGCACTCCTCGACCCAGGTGACCGGCGCGACTTCCCGGTGCGCGCGTGCCATGCGCTCCGCGACGATGCGCCGGACGCCTCGCAGGTGCACGCGCCGGCCCTCGGAGGGGCCGTGCGCGGCAGCGCGCACGTCCTCCTCCGTGATGCGGCCACCTGGCCCGGTGCCCGCGACAGCTGCGAGCTCGACTCCGAGCTCCTGGGCCATTCTCCGCACCACCGGCGTCGCCTGGACTCGCCCGGGCGCCGCGCCCGCGGCCGGCGCAGCAGCCGTGGGCGTCGGTGCGGCGGGACCGGTGGCGTCCGGGAGCTCCTCCCCCGCCTCGCCGATCACGACGAGCACCGCCCCGACCGGAGCGACCTCGCCCTCCGCGACGACGATCTTCAGGACCGTTCCGGCGTACGGGGACGGGATCTCCACCGTCGCCTTGTCGGTCTGGATCTCGACGAGAGGGTCGTCTTCCGCGATCGTCTGCCCCTCCGAGACGAGCCAGCGGGCGACCTCGCCCTCGGTCAGGCCCTCGCCGAGGTCCGGGAGCTTGAATGCGCTCGCCACGCGGGGGATTGTCGTCTAGCGGAGCGCGCCGTGCGCGAGACGTGCGTGCACGCCCCGCGCACCGTTCACCATCTGCGTCACTCGGAGGTCGACGACGACGCTGGCGAGCGCGAGGGCCTCCCTCCGCTCGAGGCCGTGCTCGCGGCCCATGAGAACGAGCATCCCGTCGATCGCGATTGCCGCGGCCTCGTCGAGGTCCTCGTCGAAACCGAACGACAGCCACGCCTCGGGCGTCCACGCGATCGGCCAGGCGAGCTCGATGTCGTCGCGGACCGTGAGCGTGAGCACGGCGCGCTCGACAGGCGCTTCGATCGCGAGCTGCGACACCTCGCCGTCACCCTGCGCCGCGTGACCGTCGCCCGCGGAGAGGAGCGCCCCGTCGACCGGGATGGGGAGGAAGAGCGTCGTCCCGGGGACGAGCTCCTTGCAGTCGATGTTCCCGCCGAAGGATCGCGGGGGAGCCGTCGAGTGGACGCCCGGCTCGTCGGGCGGCATCCCGATCACCCCGAGGAACGGCGCGAGCCTCACCTCGCGGCCCGTGTCGCTGCGGCCGATCGCTGCCTCCGCGTCGAGCGACCAGCGGAGCGTCACGCCGTCGCCGTCCGCGACGCCGAGCCGCTGGTTGAGCGGCGTGTCGAACCCGCCGGCTTGCGTGAAGCCTCCCGTGCCGATCAGGAGCTGGTCGATCGAGACCGCGAGCGCCTGGCCGGCCCGTGCTCCGCGCACCTCGACCGGGCCGATCAGCGCGTGCCCTGCGTCGAGCTCCTCGTCGCGCTCGACGATCTCTTCGTGCTCCGCCGTGCGCCAGCCGGCATTGAGGCACGCGAAGGCGATCGAGTCGCCGGAGTCGACGGTGAGAACGGGCGCGAGGTCGCGGGAGAAGTGGCCGTGGAGCGTCCGCCGCTCGAGCGGGATCTCGCGCAGCGTCACGCTGCGAGCAGGCGCCGAACCGCGTCGACGACGCGCTCGACCGAGGGCATGTACGCGTCCTCGATCTGCCAGTAGGGATACGGGACGTCGTAGCCGGTCACGCGGAGCACGGGCCCCTGGAGGTCGAAGATCGCCTTCTCGGCGAGGACGGCCGCGACCTCCGCACCGAAGCCGCACACGCGGGGCGCCTCCTGGACGACGACCGCGCGCCCCGTCTTCGCGACCGACGCGAGCAGCGCCTCCTCGTCGAGCGGCTTCAGCGTCCGCAGGTCGAGCACCTCGACCGCCGCCTCCCCCACCAGCTCCTCGGCTGCCCGGTCGGCGACGACGACCATCGCGCCGTAGGCGACGAGCGTCGCGTCCGTGCCCTCGCGCGCGACTCGCGCCCTGCCCAGCGGGACGAGGTGCTCCCCGTCGGGGACCTCCTCCTTCTCCGTTCGGTAGTGAAGCTTGGGCTCGAGGACGACGACCGGGTCGGGATCGCGGATCGCCGCAGCGAGGAGGCCCTTGGCGTCTGCGGGCGTCGAGGGGATCGCGACCTTCACGCCGGGGGTGTGGACGTAGTACGTCTCGGGCGAGTCGTCGTGAAGCTCGGGCGCGCGGACGCCCCCGCCGTAGGGCATGCGAATCGTCAACGGCATCCCGACCGCACCGCGCGTCCGCCACCGGTAGCGGCCGACGTGGTTGATCAGCTGGTCGAGGGCCGGGTAGCTGAAGGCGTCGTACTGCATCTCGCACACGGGACGCCAGCCGGCAAGACAGAGGCCGACCGCGGTGCCGAGGATCCCCGCCTCCGCGAGCGGCGTGTCGACGCAGCGGTCGGCGCCGAAGCGCTCCTGCAGCCCGGCGGTCGCGCGGAAGACCCCTCCGAGCCGGCCGACGTCCTCGCCCATGACCAGCACGGACGGGTCGCGCTCCATCTCGACGTGGAGCGCGTCGTTGACCGCCTCGACGAGGAAGCGCTCACTCACCGAGCACCCGCCTCAGCTCAGCGAGGTCGTCGGCCTGCGAGGGTGGCGGCTCCCCGTACGCGTGCTCGAACACCAGCCCGATGTCGGCCGGCGGCTCCGCCTCTGCCTCGGCGATCCCCGCCCGCATCAGCTCGAGCGCCTCCGCCTTGATCTCCTCCGCGCGGGCTTCGGTGAGCACGCCCTGGCGCAGGAGGTAGCGCTCGAAGCGCCCGACGCATTCGTTCACCCGCTCCTCCTCGACGCGATCGGGATCGACGTAGATCGACGGGTCGTCCGCGGTCGCGTGCGGCGCCGCGCGATACGTCAGCGCCTCGATGAATGTGGGGCCATCGCCCGCTCGCGCCCGCGCGACGGCATCCCGTGTCGCCTCGTAGACCGCGAGCACGTCTCCGCCGTCGACGCGCACCCCGGGGATGCCGTATCCGATCGCCTTGTCCGCAAGCGTCGGCGCGGCGGTCTGCGCGGAGAGCGGAGTCGAGATCGCCCACTGGTTGTTGCTGCAGAAGAGGACGACCGGCGCCTTCGTGACGCCCGCGAAGTTCGCGCCCTCGTGGAAGGCGCCCTCGGAGGTCGCGCCGTCTCCGAAGAACGTCAGCGCGACCCGGTCCTCCCCCTTCAGGGCCGAGCCCCACGCGAACCCGACCGCGTGCGGAACCTGCGTCGCGATCGGGACGCAGATCGACGCGACGTTGTAGTCGTACGGGTTCCACCAGCCGGCGGGATGGCCGCGCCACCAGGACAGCACCGTCGAGACCGGCATACCGCGGAGAAGCCCGATCGCGGACTCGCGATACGCGGGGAAGATCCAGTCGCGCTCCTCCAGCGCGAACACGGCGCCGGCCTGCATCGCCTCGTGGTTCCAGAAGATCGCGTATGTCCCGATGCGCCCCTGGCGGTGGTAGACGACCGAGCGCTCGTCGTAGGTTCGGAGCAGCACGACGTCTCGGTAGAGGGCGAGGAGATCGTCGGCGCCGAGGCCGTCGACCTCCCCGTCAGCGAGCCCCTCGCCGTCGCCGATGACGCGGCGCAGGTTGCCCTCGGCAGGCAGCACGCGGCTCATGGAGCCGGATTCTAGGTGGACGCTCTCGCCGCTCAGACGAAAACCGTGACCGCGTCCCGCTCGGCCTCGTAGACGGCCTCCACGACGTCGCCGGCGTCCTCGCCGTCGACCTGGAGCGGGAGCGGCTCGTCGCAGCGGACGACGAGGCGATCGAGGTCGTGCGCGAAGAGCGCGTCCTCCGCCTTCACCCCGCGGCCGCCCCGGCCGAGCAGCGCGAGGCGGGGGAGGTTCCGCGCGCGCAGCCTCACGGGCGCGGCGACGGCGAGGCCCTCGTCGAAGCTCGCGTCCGGCACGAGATCGAGCGGCACCGCGCCCGCATAGGTGTAGGGAGAGCAGTTCGCGACGAGCGCGAACGCCGCCCGGCCGAGGCCCTCGAGCTCGAGCCGGGGATCGAAGCGGACGCGGCTCTCGGCGAGCGCCCCGAGCGCGACGCGCACGAACGCGAGGTCCCCCGGCCGTCGTCCGTCCGGCCGCCGGCCGAGCTCGTCGACGCGGCGCACGAGCTCCGCGTCGAATCCGATCCCCGCGTTGAAGCCGAACCGCCGCCCGTTGACGCGGCCGAGGCCGATCCGGCGCGTGCGGCCCTCGGCCACCCGCAGCGCCGCCCTCGCCGGGCTCCGCGGCAGGCCGAGCGCGCGCGGCAGGACGCTGGTCCCGCCGCCGGGGAGGAAGCCGAGGGGCACGTCCTCCCGGAGCCCGTTGAGCACTTCGTTGTACGTCCCGTCGCCGCCGAAGACGTAGAGCGCGTCGACGGCCCCCACGTCGCGCGCGATCGTCGTCGCCTCCCCCGCCTTCGTCGTGAGACGGGTCTCGACGCCCGCCGGAAGCGCGGCCTGTACGGCGGCGAGCCCGTGCGCGTCGACGCCGGTCGCGAACGGGTTGACGATGAGGACGGCGGCCATCGCCTCGCTGCTGCCCAGGCTACGCGGGAGTGGCGTAGCCGCGGACGCCGTCGACGAGGATCGCGGTGAAGCGGTCCGCGAGCTCGTCCGTGTCGCGCCCCGGCGTCAGCCAGGTGTAGGCCCAGTTCGCAGCCGAGAGCACGAGCAGCGCCGCCGCGCCGGTGTCGAGATCGGTCCTCAGGCCTCCCGACTCGACGCCCTCGCGGAAGAGCGCCCGCCAGCGCTGCTCGTACCGCCGCCGCTCGTCGAGGATCTCGTCGCGGTAGTCGCCCTCGAGGTAGCGCCACTCGCGGGTGAACACGGTCGCCACGTCGATCTGCTCGGCGACCACGCGGAGATGGCCGCGGAGCGCGAGCCGGATGCGCTCGACCGCGGGCCCGTCCTCCGGGACCGCGTCGAGCGCCGCGTGGAACGCCAGTGCGCCCTCGCGCATCGTCGCGAACAGGAGCTCCTGCTTCGACCCGGTCAGCGAGTAGAGGGAGCCCTTCTGCACGCCGAGCGCCTGGGCGAGCGCGTCCATCGACGTCCCGTGGAACCCGCGCTCGGCGAACAGCCTGGCCGCCTCGCGCGTGAGGTCGTCGCGCCTCGTCGCCATCACTACACTGGATGCTAACGACCGTTCGGTAGGGAGGGCCACGTGGACACCCGCACGCAGGAGTTCCTCGAGTACGTCCAGTCCGGCGGGCAGGTCGAGACCGGCGATTGGATGCCGGACGAGTACCGCTCGAAGCTCGTGAAGTTCATCGAGATGCACGGCAACTCGGAGCTGATGGGCGTGCTGCCCGAGCGCGACTGGATCCTGCGCGCGCCGACGCTGCAGCGGAAGCTCGCGCTGACCGCGAAGATCCAGGACGAGGTCGGGCACGCGCAGCTGATCTACCGCGTCGTCGAAGACCTCGGCAAGCCGCGGAGCGCCTGCCTCGACGACCTCGTCTCCGGCAAGGCGAAGTTCCACAACGTCTTCCACTACCCGACGCGTACCTGGGGCGATGTAGGCGTCATAGCCTGGCTCGTCGATGCGGCCGCGATCGTCTCGCAGAAGGCGCTCCTCAAGTGCTCGTACGCACCGTACGCGCGGATCATGAAGAAGATCTGCTGGGAGGAGTCCTTCCACATCCTCCACGGCCGCGACGTGATCCTCGCCATGGTCACCGGCACCGACGACCAGTTCGGGCTCGTGCAGGAGGCGCTCGACCGCTGGTGGGAGCCGCTCATGCACTTCCACGGCAATCCGATCCCCGCCGACGACGACCCGATGTACGTCTGGCGGATCAAGAGCCAGGCGAACGAGGATGCGCGGCAGCAGTTCCTCGACGGGTACGTGCCGCAGATCCGCGAGCTCGGCCTGACGATTCCGGATCCTGCGCTCCGCAAGGACGAAGAGACGGGCCAGTGGCGGTACACGGAGCCCGACTGGGAGAAGCTGCGAGCGGTCGTGACGGGCCACGGGCCTGCGTCGGAGGAGCGCCTCGCGTTCCGGCGGCTGTCGCGAGAGGACGTCGCGTGGGTCGAGCAGGTGGTGCTCGCGGAGGCCGCGTAGTGGTCTCGATCGTGCTCTGGCGGCTCGCTCGCAAGCGTCCCGAGGGGGCACAGTGCTAGACGCACGGGCCCCCGAGGAGAGCGCCGCGAGCGAGTCGAGCGCGGCGGCGGAGGCCGTCTCCGCCGGCCGGGAGCCGATGCGCGGCCAGGGCACGATCTTCGAAGTCTTCAGGCAGGAGCGGAAGGGCCAGCCCTTCCAGCACGCGGGGTCGGTGGCCGCTCCCGACGAGCGCTTCGCAGAGATCTACGCGCGCGAGCAGTACGGCCGCCGCCAGGAGTCGGTCGCGCTCTGGCTCGTCCCGCGCGAGGCGGTGAGTGAGATCGCGGGCTTCCCGGACGAGTTCGAGCTGAAGTACCGGCGCGTGGACGGGTACTCGATCAAGGCCCGGCTGCGCGAGGCGCGCGAGCGGGCGGGCACGCTCGAGATGGCCCCCGGAGCAGCGGATGAGTGAGCGCTCGGACCTCTTGCTCTCCATTGCTGACGACGAGCTTTGCGCCGGAAAGTGCGAGGCGCTCACGCGACGCACTTTCCAGCGGGGAGAGCTCCCATGAGCTCGAAGCGCGTGGACTTGCTGCTCTCGATCGCGGACGACGAGTTGTTCCTCGGCTGGCGAAACTCGGAGTGGACGGGCATCGCGCCCTTCCTCGAGGAGGACGTCGCGTTCTCCTCGATCGCGCAGAACGAGATCGGGCACGCGCGCGCGCTCTACGAGCTCGCGGCGCGCGAGCTCGGCACGACCGCGGACGAGCTCGCCTTCGACCGCCGGCCGGAGGAGTACCGCTGCGCTCCGCTCGTCCAGCTCCGGCGGCTCGAGTGGGCGCGGACGATCGCCCGCCACTGGCTGTACGAGACCGCTGACGAGATCCGGCTCGAGGCGCTCATCGCCTCGGACGACCCCGAGATCGCAGGCATCGCGGCGAAGATCGACCGCGAGGAGGCCTACCACCGCATGCACGCGCGGATGTGGGTCGACCGCCTGCTCGCGACGGACGACGGCCGCGCGAGGCTGAACGAGGCGGTCGACGAGCTCTGGCCGTACGCGCTCGGCGTCCTCGACGACGAGCTCCGGCCCGAGCTCCGCCGCCGCGCCGGGGAGCAGCTCGGCCGCGAGCTCCCGAACGTCGACCCGGTTCCGCGCGGCGTGCACGAGGCCGAGCTCGCCGAGCTCTGGGAGGAGATGACGATGGTCCGGCGGTCGGCTCCGGCAGGTGCGCGGTGGTGACCGTCGAGCAGGTCTGGGCGGCGCTCGGGGAGATCTGCGACCCCGAGATCCCGGTGATCTCGCTCGTCGACCTCGGCGTCGTCAAGCGGGTGGAGGTCGAGGGACAGAGCGTGCGGATCGACTTCACGCCGACCTTCATGGGCTGCCCCGCGCTCGACACGATGCAGCGGGCGATGGTCGAGAAGGTCGGCCAGCTCGGGGCCGAGGCCGAGGTCCGCGTCGTCCTCGACGACTCCTGGTCGACCGACAAGATCACCGCTGCCGGGAAGGAGAAGCTCCGCGCCGCAGGCTTCGCGCCGCCGGCACCGCGCTCCGCCGGCAAGCTCGACCTGCTCCAGCTGCAGCGCGGCTTCCGCTGTCCCTACTGCGGCTCGACGGACACGGCGCTCGAGAACATCTTCGGTCCGACGCCGTGCCGCTCGATCCGCTACTGCAACACGTGCCGGCAGCCGTTCGAGCAGTTCAAGACGATCTGAGTTGGCGACTTCGGCCTTCCTGCGCGCAGCGAACCAGCCGCCTCCGCTCGAAGGATACGACCTCTTCTCCCAGGACGCGGCGCTCGTCGAGGCGCTGCGCCGGGAAGGGGGAGCCGAACGCGAGGAGGAGTGCGCAGCGTTCGGAGCGCTGTGCGGCGGCGAGCCGCTCGAGGTCGGCCGGCTCGCGAACGAGCATGCGCCGACGCTGCGCGCGTACGACCGCTTCGGGGAGCGGATCGACGAGGTCGAGTTCCACCCGGCCTGGCACGACCTGATGCGGATCGGCGTCGAGCACGGGGTGCACGCCGCGCCATGGGCCGACCCGGACCCCGCCCCGCACGTCGCGCGAGCGGCCCGCTTCCTCACGCTCGCGTACGCCGAGGCCGGTGTCGGGTGCCCGCTCTCGATGACGTACTCCGCGGTTCCCGCGCTCCGTGCCGACGCGGAGCTCGCGGACGAGTGGGAGCCCCGCCTCGCCGCCCGCGTCTACGAGCCGCGCCTCCGGCCGGCCGCCGCGAAGACTTGCGCCCTGTGCGGGATGGCGTTGACCGAGCGCCAGGGAGGGTCCGACGTGCGCGCCAACGAGACGAGGGCCGAGCCGCTCGCCGACGGCGGGTACGTGCTCACCGGTGAGAAGTGGTTCTGCTCCGCGCCGATGTGCGACCTCTTCCTCGTGCTCGCGTACGCGCCCGGCGGGCTCACGTGCTTCGTGCTCCCCCGGGTTCTCGCGGACGGCACGCGTAACGGCTTCCACCTTCGCCGGCTCAAGGACAAGCTCGGCAACCGCTCGAACGCGTCCGCGGAGCTCGGGCTCGAGAGCGCCTGGGCCGCCCGGCTCGGCGAGGAGGGCCGCGGCGTGGCGACCATCATCGACATGGTCGTCCACACGCGGCTCGACTGCGTGCTCGGCTCGACGGCTCTCCAGCGCCGCGCGGTCGCGGAGGCGACGCACCACGCCGCCCACCGCGCCGCGTTCGGGCGCCTGCTCGTCGAGCAGCCGCTCCACCTGAACGTCCTTGCCGACCTCTGCCTCGACGCCGAGGCGGCGACGGCGACTGCTCTCCGCCTCGCTCGGGCCGTCGACGACGGAGACGATGCGTTCCGACGGCTGGCCACGACGGTCGCGAAGTACTGGGTGTGCAAGTCGACGCCCCCGCTCGTCGCCGAGGCGCTCGAGTGCATTGGCGGCAACGGCTACGTCGAGGAGTCGCCGCTCCCGCGCCTGTTCCGCGAGAGCCCGCTGCTCTCGCTGTGGGAGGGCGCGGGGAACGTCAACGCGCTCGATCTGCTGCGCGCGGCGGCGAAGGAGCCGGAGAGCGTGGACGCCTTGCT
>DASSCD010000129.1:0-3993 GCA_035698005.1 Gaiellaceae bacterium
CCACGAGCTCGACCCGAGTCTGCACGACGAGGACGCTTCGCAGGCGGTCGCGGATCGCAGCCGCCAGCTCCTCGTCGGCGGCGCGGTCGCGGGCCAGCTCGACGGAAACGGGCAGCGGCGGCTCCTGCTTGACCCCGGGCGACGCCGGCCGGACGAGGACATGGCCGCTGACCTCGGGCGCGAACGCGGCCACGACGTCGCGGACGGCGGACGGAAAGACGTTGACGCCGCGCACGACGAGCATGTCGTCGGTCCTCCCGACGCAGCGCACGCGAGGACCCGTGCGCCCGCACCCGCACGGGCTCGTGCGCACCTCGACGTGGTCGCGTGTCCGGAAGCGCAGGAGCGGCGCCGCGCGGTGCCTGAGATGCGTGAGCACGAGCTCGCCCGAGGCGCCGTCCTCGAGCGGGAGGGCAGCTTCCGTCTCCGGGTCGATCAGCTCGGTGTGGACGAAGCCGCGCGCCCCCAGGTGCATCCCGTCCTGCTCCTCGCACTCGCCCCAGAGCGAGGGGCCAATGTCGCCGATGCCCATCGCCTCGGTCACTCTCGCACCCCAGCCCTGCTCGAGCAGGGCGCGGAACTCGGGCTCGCCTCCGCCGGGCTCGCCCGCGACGAGGACGTGCTCGATGCTCGACGCCCGCAGGTCGAGGCCCCGGTCGCCAGCGACCTCGACGAGGTGTGCCGCGTACGACGGCGTCAGCACGACCGCGTCGGGACGCAGGAGCTCGATCGCCAGCAGCAGCCGCTCCGTGTTCCCGGTGCCGACCGGGACGTGGCGGAGGCCGATGCGCTCGAACGCCGCGAGCGCGGCGCCGGCGACGAACGGGCCGGCGTCGTAGGTGGAGACGATCGTCTGCCCGGCGCAGACGCCGGAGGCGGCGTAGCTGCGCGCCGAGCCGGTGACCCAGCTCTCGACGTCCTCGGCGGTCAGCGGGACGTAGCTCGGAGTGCCCGTCGTGCCGCTCGTCGAGTAGATGCGGACGATCTCCGACGGGCTCGCGCAGAGGTGCGCGCCGATCGGGCTCTCCGCGGAGGTCGTGGCCTTCAGCTCCGCCTTCTCCGTGAGCGGGAGCGAGCCGATGTCGGCGAGCCCGCCCGCGTCGGCGGCCGACGCCAGCCCGAGCTTCTCGCGGTAGAACGGAGACCGCTCGAGCAGATACTCGAGCTGGTCGCGGTAGCTCTCGTCGTCGAGCGCGAGCTGCTCGTTCCACGGGCGCGATTCGACCTCGGGCGTGAGCATCACTCGGCCGGGGGCTCGTACTCGACGGCGGCCTCCGCCGCACGGCCGAGCAGAAAGCCCGTGGGGTGCTCGCGCTCCTCGGCGAGATGTGCGAGCAGGCCGGCCGTGCGCGCGAGGATCGGAACCGCCTGCACCATCGTCTCCGCGTAGCCGAGGTCGAGCAGGACCGCGGCGATCGGCAGCGAGACGTTCATCGAGAGCGGCTTCTCCCACGCCTCGGCGACGGCGTCGCGCAGGCAGCGGGCGAGGAGGACGTACGCCCCGCTCACGCCGCGGGCGTCCGCGAGCTCGAGGATCCTTTCGGCCCGCGGGTCGTGCGGACGATGGACGGGATGGCCGAAGCCCGGCGCGTTCGCCCCGGAGGCGTGGAGCGCGCGGGCGACGTCGGCGGCGGCTTGCTCGGGTGTGGCGCCCGCCTTGACGCGCGACTGCGCTTCCTCGAGCATCCGCGCACACTCGCCGGCCGTGCCGAGCACCACCGGGCCTGCCCCCAGGATCCCGGCCGCGACCGCCCCGTGTACCGACTCGGGGTCCGCTGCGAGCGTCATCCGCGCGGCCGCGTTCGATGGCATCAGCCCGTGTTCCGCGATCGAGACGAGCAGCAGGTCGAGGAAGAAGTGCTCGTCCTCGGTCGGCTCGCGACCCGTGAGCAGGAGATGGAAGTACTCGGTGAAGCCGACGGTGCCCATTAGCTCCCCCGTGAGGTCGCGCCCTCGCACCTCGACCCGGTCCGGGTAGGCCTGGGCGATCCGGGTGACGGGGGTGTCCAGTGGGCCCTCCACTCAGAGCCCGAGATCTTCCCGGACGAGCTTCGCCCCGGCAACCAGCGCCCGGAGCTTGCGGAAGGCGAGCTCGCGCGGCAGGTACTTCATCCCGCAGTCGGGCGCCAGGATGAGCCGCTCGGGCGGCAGCACGTCGAGCGCCGCGTGGATCCTGCCGGCGACGACCTCCGGCGTCTCGGCTTCGCCCGAGCCGAGGTCGAGGACGCCGAGCACGATCACCTTGTCGGGGACGTCGCGCAGAACCTCGGGATCGAGCGCGGGCTGCGCCGCCTCGAGCGAGACGTGCGTGGCGGCGCACGCGTTCAGCTCGCGGAGGAACGGGTAGCCGGAGAGCCGCTCGTGGACGACGTGCGCGTACCCGAAGCACGTGTGCAGGACGGTCTCGCCCTCGATCCCGGCGAGCGCGCGGTCGATCGCCTCGAGCGCGTACTCGCGGGCGGGCTCGGGCCGGGCCTGGAGGTACGGCTCGTCGATCTGGACGACGTCGGCACCCGCCGCCTTGAGATCGCGTAGCTCCTCGTTGACCGCGTCGGCGTACGCGAGCGCGAGGCTGCGCTCGTCCGGGTAGTGGTCGTTCTGCGCCTGCTGCGTCATCGTGAACGGCCCCGGCACGGTGATCTTGATGCGCCGGTCCGTGAGCGAGCGCAGGAACTCGACGTCGCGCACCTCGACGGGACGCGGCCGGCGGATCGGGCCGACGACGCGCGGGACCGGGTTCTCGTGGCCGGTGCGGTCGAGGGCGACGCCCGGCTCGTCGAGGTCGACGCCCTCGAGCGCCGTCGCGAAGCGGTTCGAGTAGCTCTCTCGCCGCATCTCGCCGTCCGTGACCACGTCGATCCCGGCTCGCTCCAGGTCCGAGACGGCGAGGCGCGTCGCGTCGTCCTGGGCCTCCTCGAGGAACGGCTCGGCGACGCGCCACAGCTCCTTCGCCCGCACCCGCGGCGGCAGGCGCTCGCCCAGGCGCTCGCGGTCGATCAGCCACGACGGCTGGGGGTAGCTCCCGACGACGGTCGTGATCAACTGGCCCGCCCCCGGCACGTCGTCATTCTGCCGATCGACTGGCGGCGGCCCTCCGCCAGCGCGTCCAGCGCAACTCGGGCATGTGCACCGCGCTCTCGTGGGGCGGCGAGCGGCAGTGGCTGCACGGCCCCGGCAAGGCCGGCGGGAGGATCGTCTGCTACTTCGACGGCGACGACGGGGTCGCCGTGTGGACGCACGAGCGCCTCGGCCAGCCGACGCACCGCGACGTCTTGATCGAGGCGCGTGAGAGCGGAAGCGACCACGCCGACCTCACGCGCTGGTGGCGCCCGTGGCACCACCAGGTCGGCAAGGCCGACTGAGCGTCGCTCAGCGGGGCAGGTGCAGGCCGAGCCGGCGTGGGAGGGACGCCACGAATGCGGTCACCGGCCCGGGCGACCCGCCGGTGTCCTCGGCCGCGTCCTTGGCCAGGAGCGCGCGGCGAATCGCCGCGCCTCCGAGGTAGCGGAGCGGCTCGGGCGGGAAGAGCCCGCGTCCCGGCTCGACGAGCGCAAGCCGGGTCCGCTCGTCGCGCCGGTCGAGGGCGAGGCGGGCGAGGATCTCGCCGCCGAGGTACGACGGCCCGACGCCGTTCCCGGTGAACCCGAAGCCGTGGTGCGTTCGGCCGCGGCTGCCGAAGATCGGCAGGTGGGTGGGGGAGACGTCGATCGGCCCTCCCCAGGCGTGCGTCACCGCGCGGCCGCGGAGTTGGGGGAAGAAGCGCTCGAGGCTCGCGCGGGCGCCCGCGACGACCGCGCGGTCGACCTCCAGCCTCGCCGACGTTCGCCCGCCGTAGCCCATCGCGCCGCCGCCCCAGCCGAACGCGATCCGGCCGTCCTCCGTCGTCCGCGTGTAGTGGACGAGCGTGCGGCAGTCGACGATCGCCTCGCCGCCCGTCCAGCCGAGCTCGTCGAGCACGTCCGGCACGGGCTCGGTCAGGACGATGTGGCTCGA
>DASSCD010000130.1:0-8071 GCA_035698005.1 Gaiellaceae bacterium
CGGGCGAAGCCGGGCTCGTCGCTCGTCCGGGCCGTCCGTGCCGTGGCAGACGGCGACGCGCAGGCCGTGGTCTCCGCCGGGAGCACCGGCGCGATGCTCGCCGCCTCGCTTCTCCACCTGCGCCGGCTGCCCGGTGTGCTCCGTCCCGGGATCGCGGTCGTGCTGCCCGCTCGCCGCGGGCCCAGCGTCCTGATCGACGCGGGTGCCAACGCCGACGCGCGGCCCGAGCACCTGCTCCAGTTCGCGCACATGGGCGCGGTCTTCTCCGAGGAGATCCTCGGCGTCCGCGAACCGGAGATTCGGCTCCTCTCGATCGGCGAGGAGGCGGAGAAGGGAAGCCAGCTCGTCCTCGAGGCGCACGACCTCCTGCGCGAGAGCGGCCTGCGGTTCGCCGGCAACACGGAGAGCCGGCGGCTGCTCGAAGGCGAGGCGGATGTCGTCGTGACGGATGGCTTCACGGGCAACGTCGCGCTGAAGGCGCTCGAGGGCACGATCCTGACGATCCTCGGCGCGCTCCGATCCGAGCTCGGGACGTCGGTGCGCGGCAAGCTCGGCGGCCTTCTGATCCGCCCCGCCGCAGGGCGCGTCCGGACCCGTCTCGACCCCGAGACCTACGGGGGCGCGTACCTGCTCGGGCTGCGGGGACTCGTCGTGATCGCGCACGGCTCAAGCTCGCGGATCGCGATCGCGAACGCCATCGCGCTGGCGGCCCGCGGGGTCGAGCACGAGGTCGTCGCCCGGCTCGGCGAGCGGCTCTCCGCCCTCGACCGGCGACCCGACCGCGAGACGGCCGGCGCGGGCTGACGGCGGGAGCGCGCGGCCACCTGTCGGCCCCGCGATTGCTGTTAGCATCGGCGCGCTCCAACGACCCGACGGCAGAGAGGTGAGGTTCACAGGTGGCAACACACTCGCGTGAGGAAATCCTCGAGCAGATGAAGAGCGCGCTGAGCGAGAAGCTCGGCATCGACGAGAACGAGGTCACGGAGGCGGCGTCCTTCGAGGAGGACCTCGGCGCCGACTCGCTCGACCTGGTGGAGGTCGTCATGGACCTCGAGGACCAGTTCGGGCTGAAGATCCCGGACGACGACGCCCGCGAGCTCACGACCGTCGGCAAGGCGATCGACTACGTCATCGCGCACCAGGAGTAGCGGCGAGCAGGGCGGGCCGGGCGAGCTCGGCCGCCTCATCTCCGAGCTCCCGGGCCACCGGCTCGAGCAGGTCTTCACGCACGCTTCGTGGGCCGAGGACCGCTCCGCGTCGTACGAGCGCCTCGAGTTCCTCGGCGACAGCGTGCTCGAGCTCGCGATCGCACGCGCGGTCTTCGACCGCTTCGCCGACGCGTCAGAGGGCAGGCTGGCGAAGGTGCGCGCGCACGTGGTCTCCCGGCAGACCTGCGCGGCCGTCGCGAAGGGCCTCGGCCTCGGAGAGCGTCTCGTCGAGTACGCGGGCGACATCTCGCCGGACGAGCTCCAGCGCATCTCCCGCAGCCGGAACGTCCTCGCCGCGGTCCTCGAGGCGGCCATCGCCGCCGCCTACCTCGAGCACGGCTTCGAGCGGATCGAGCCCGCGATCGTGGACGCGTTCGGGGACAAGATCGAGTACGCGCGCTCGAGCCACGTCGACTACAAGACGGAGCTCCAGGAGGCGCTCGCGCGCTCGGGACGGCAGGTGCACTACACGGTGCTCGAGATCGAGGGCCCTCCGCACGACCGCCGTTTCGTGTGCGCGGCGCACGTCGCCGGCGCCCAGCTCGGGATCGGGCGCGGCTCGACGAAGAAGGCTGCGGAGCAGGAGGCCGCGCGCGAGGCGCTCGAGGAGCTCGGCGTCGTGCCCGAGATGATCTAGCTCGGGGACGACCCCCTAGGTAGCCGTCGCCTGATCGATCAGGATCTCGTGCGTGGAAGGATGCCCGGACGCAAGGGGGGACGAGCACGCCGGCTCGACGCGGACCGCGAACGTCGTCGGTCGCGAGGAGGAGCTCGCCCAGATCCAGCGCTTCGTCGAGTCGCATGCCGTGACGTCGAGCGCCCTCGTCATCGAGGGAACCCCGGGGATCGGCAAGACGACGCTCTGGCGCGAGGCACTCCGGCTCCTGGACGCGCGCCGATTCCGGGTCCTCCGCGCGACGCCGTCCGCGTCCGAGACCGCGCTCCCTCTCTCGGCGCTGACCGATTTGCTCGACCCCGTCTACCGCCTCGTTCGGATCGAGCTGCCCGCGCCCCAGCGCCGCGCGCTCGACGGCGCGCTCGCGCTGGAGGAGGCACTCGGCCCCTCCGACGAGGGGGATCGTCTCGTCCGCGCCGGAACCCTCGGGGTCCTGCGTGAGCTCGCGGAGCTCGGGCCGCTCGCCCTCGCGATCGACGACCTCCAGTGGATCGATGCCGAGAGCGCTGGAGCGCTCTCCTATGCGCTCCGCCGACTCGGCGAGCGTCGGCTGATGTGCGTCTTCGCGCTCCGGCTCGACGAACGGGCGGAGCTCGACGTGCGCCAGCTCGGGGCGCTCCCCGTGGAGCGACTCCGCGTCGGGCCCCTCTCGCTCGGGGCGACGCAGCGCCTCCTTCTGCGCGAGCTCGGCGTGACGTATCCACGACCCGCGATTCGGCAGCTCGTCGAGACGTCCGCCGGCAACCCGTTCTTCGCCCTGGAGCTGGCCAGGAGCGTCGAGCGCGGCGGTGGTGCGGGCGAGCCACCCGCGCTCTCCCAGACGCTCGAGGCCCTCGTCGCGGACCGGCTCGACTCGGTGTCGTCCTCGACGCGTCGACTGCTGGGCTTGCTCAGCCTTCTGCCAGAAGCGTCCTTGCCGCTGCTCGACCGGTTGGGCTGCCTCGCCGCACTCGACGAGGTCGTCGCGGCGGGCATCGTCGCGGTCACGGATGGCGTCGCCCGCTTCGAGCACCCGCTCCTCGCCGCCGGTGCGTACGGGCGACTCGGACCGGAGGAGCGGCGCGGGCTCCACGCGGAGCTCGCCGCCGAGCTCGACGATCCAGTGGACCGCGCACGCCATCTCGCGCAGACCGTGGTGGGCACGTCATCCCTCGCGGCCGCCGAGCTCGTCGAGGCCGCTGCCGTGGCAAGAAGCCGGGGACTGCCTGCCGTGGCGGCTGAGCTGCTCGCCGAAGCAATTCGTGCGACCCCGGACGGCGAGGATCCGGCGAGACGTGAGCGCATCCTGCTCGAGGCAGCGTGCCGTGCCCAGTGCGGCTCGTTCGAGCGTGCCGGCGAGCTGCTCGACGAGGTCATCCCCGACCTGCCGAGAGGCATCGAGCTCGCACGAGCCGTCTGCCTACGCGCCAACGTGACCGGCGACATCGCGCTCCAGCGAGGGCTTCTGCTGCGCGCGGTGGAGGAGACCGACGATCCCGCGCTCCGCTCCGAGGCGAACGCGCTTCTCGTACGCAACTACCTGTACACGGGCGACCTGGTGGATGCCCTCGCGGCGGCCCGCACTGCCGACGAGCAGGCGCGTCGGACGCACGACCCTGCTCGGATCGCTGCCGCGACGACGACCCGTGGCTTGATGGAGATCTGGGGGACGGGCCAACCGGATCCCGCGGTCTTCGACCGTGCCCGCGACGTCGCGCGGAAGGGCGGCGAGCTTCCGAGCGACACTTACTCGAACCCGCACACGCTGGTAGGCGCACGCGCTCTCTACCGGTACGAGCTGGACGTGGCGCGGGAGTCCTACGCGACCGCATCGTCGCAGGCCGAGATCGTGGGGGATGTCGACTCACTGGAGACCTACTGGTGGGGACTCGCTCAGGTGGAGGTCCGTGCCGGACGTTTGGCCGATGCCCGGGCGTACGTCGACCGGATAGTCGAGAGCGCCGAGACGCAGGATCGCCGCGCCCTGAGCCTTCGCTGGATCGAAGGCGTGCTCGCCACCTTCGAAGGTCGCATCGCCGACGCCCGCGACGCGCTCGAAGAGACCCTTTTCCGTGCGCAGTCCCGCCAGAACTGGTTCTTCGTCGCATATGCCGGTTCGACGCTCGCCCTCCTCGAGCTGTCCCTGGGGCACGCCGACGCGGCGGTTAGGGCGCTCGAGCCCGTGGTCCCGACAGCCTTCGTCCAGCGGGGCGATCCCGGGCAGACCGGGATTCTTCCACTGGCCGCAGAAGCACTCGCGCTGAACGGAGAGCCGGATCGGGCCGCATCCGTCGTCGGCCTCCTCGAGGAGCGGGGGCGCGAGCTCGACCATCCGTGGTGTCTCGCGAATGCGACGCGATGTCGCGGTCTGGTCCTGCGGGAGACGGGCGAGCTCGAGGAAGCTGTGGCCGCCCTGGATGCGGCCCTGGAACGGTACGACTCGCAGCTCTCGATCCCGTTCGAGCGTGCTCGGACGTTGCTCGCGCTCGGCGAGACGCAGCGACGGGCACGGCGGCGACGGCTCGCGCGCGAGTCGCTCGAGTCGGCGGAGCGTGCGTTCCGCGCGCTCGGGACGCCGCTCTGGCAGCGGCAGGCGCTCGCTGAGCTCGACCGGATCGGTGGCCGAGCTCCCGCGGACGGTGAGCTGACGCCGAGCGAAGCCCGGATCGCCGCGCTCGTAGGCGAGGGCATGACCAACAAGGAGGTCGCTGCAGCCCTGTACATCGCCGATCGGACGGTCGAGTCGGCGTTGACGAAGATCTACCGCAAGCTCGGAGTCCGCTCGCGTACCGAGCTCGCTCGAGCGCTCCACGACCGCGCCTGAGCAAAGTCCCGGGGTTTCCACGTTTCCGCCGAGGTCGGCTCCCGCGACCGTTCACGACATGCCCAGATACCTGCTCGAGGCGTACGTCCCCGACTCGACTTCGGCTCTCGGAAATGCGCGAGACGGAGCCGAGCGAACGGCGTTGCTCGGGGAGGGTATCCGGCACGTCCGCACGACGTTCCTGCCAGACGACCAGCTCGTCCAGCACGTGTTCGAGGCGCCCTCGGCCGCCGCACTGAGGCGGGCGGGGACTCGGGCGGCGCTCCAGTACGAGCGCCTCGTCGAGGCGTTCGAGCAGACAGGAGCGGACGGCGGACCCGCGCCCCACGACATCGGAGGTATCTCATGACCTGGTTGGATGACGGAACGCGGCTCGTGGTCGTCGGCGCGAGCCTCGCGACCGCCGCGCTGGTGTGGGCCGTCGCAGCTGGTGCCGCGCCCGCTGCGGCGAAGAACCTGATCGTCAACGGCAATGCGGAGCAGGGGGAGGGCGTCAACGACGTGAACGGCATCGCCACCGCCATCCCCGGCTGGACGCGCATCGGAAACTTCACGGTCGTGAAGTACGACGCACCCGGCGGGTTCCCCGCGGCGAAGGTGGGTGCCGCGATCGCCGGGGGCGCGAACTTCTTCGCGGGTGGCCCCAGGAACGTGCACTCGTCGATCCGCCAGGACATCGATGTGGGCTCGATGAAGGGCCTGATCGGCTCCGGCAAGGCGAAGGCGAAGCTCTCCGGGAATCTCGGCGGATTTGCCACGCAGACCGACTTCCTGGCGGCGACGGCGACGTTCCTCAGCGCGTCAGGCGCCCGGCTCGGCGCCGTCAGGATCCAGTCCGCGCCGCCGGCGGCCCGGGCCAACGAGACCGCGCTGCCGAAGAAGACGATCATCGGGGCCGTGCCCAGGAAGACGCGCACGGTTCGGGTGACGCTCGCAGCCAGCCGGGGCGCTGGCGACTACAACGACGGCTATGCCGACAACCTGTCGCTGACGATCGGTCGCTGAAGGCCGATCGTGTCCTGCGTCGCGGAGGCCGAACGTCCCGACCTCCGCGACGCACCGTCCGTCGCCACGGCGAGAATGCCGGCTCGGTGCACCTGAAGTCGATCAAGATCCGCGGATTCAAGTCGTTCGCGGACCCGCTCGAGCTCACGCTCGAGCCGGGCGTCGCCGTCGTCGTCGGGCCGAACGGGTCCGGCAAGTCGAACATCGCCGACGCGGTCGTCTGGGCGGCCGGCTCCCTGACGCCGTCGGAGCTGCGCGCCGAGAAGCCCGACGACGTCCTGTTCGCCGGCGGCGACGACCGCAAGCGGGCCGAGCACTGCGAGGTCGAGCTGGTCTTCGACAACGAGGACGGCGCATTCGACGACCTCGCCTTCAGCGAGGTCTCGATCGCCCGCCGCCTCGTGCGTGGGGCGGAGGGCCAGTACCTCGTCAACCGCGCGAGCGTGCGGCGTACCGACCTCGTCGAGATCCTCGCGGACGTCGGGCTCGGCTCGGCGATGCATTCGATCGTCGGCCAGGGCAAGGTCGAGCAGGTGCTCGCCTCGAGGCCGGAGGACCGGCGCGCGCTGGTCGAGGAGGCAGCCGGGCTCGGCAAGTTCAAGCGTCGCCGACACCGCGCGGAGCTGAAGCTCGCGCGGGTCGCGCTGCAGGTCGAGCGCGCGCGCGACGTCGAAGAGGAGGTGCGGAAGCGGCTGCGGCCGCTCGCGCTGCAGGCGACGGCTGCCGAGCGCGCCGAGAAGCTCCGGGTCGAGATCGCGACGCTGCACGCGCGCGTCGCCGAGCTCGACCTCGCTGCTGCCGACGAGCGGCGCTCGGAGGCGGAGGACGCGCGCGACGCCGCCGCCCTGGCGCGCCGCGGGGCGCAGTCCCGGCTCGAGAGCCTGCTCGCCGACCGCGCACGCGCGGAGGACGAGCTGTCGGACGCGGCCGGCAGGCGCGAGTCGGCGGTCGCGGCCCTGTACCGGCTTCAGAGCGGGCTCGAGCGCCTCGCGGTCCGGGCCGAGTCCGTTTCCGCCCTCCTCGAACGCCTGCAGGGCGAGCTCGGCACGCTTCCGGGCCCGCCTGCCGACGGGATCGACCCCGGCGGATTGGAGCGCGCGGCCAACGAGGCGGCGCGCGCCGAGCGTGAAGCCGCCCGCGCCCGCGACGAGCTCGGGGAGGAAGCGCGGCTCGAGCACGAGCGCCTGCGCTCGCTCGAGCGCGTGCTCGCGGAGCAGGAGGGACTGCCGCCGGCGGCGCGAGCGCTCGCCGAGCAGGGCGCACGCCTCGCGCTCGGGGCGCTCGTCGTCGAGCCCGGCTCCGAGCGGGCGGTCGCCGCCGCGCTGCGGGCGCGCGCGTCGGCGGTGCTCGTCGACGGGCCGCGAGAGGGGCTCGAGCTCCTCGAGCGCGCCCGGGCGAACGGGCTCGGCAGCCTCACCGTCCTGGCTGGCCGTGCGCCGCACGACCTCGTCGCCGAGTACCCGGTCGTCCCCCGCGAATCGCTGCTCGACACGACGGTGCCCTCGGTCACGGCCGAGGGCTACGGCTACGACCCCGGGCGCGGCGAGCTCTGGTTCGCGGGTGAGACCGCGGAGGCGGTGCTGCTCGAGCTCCAGGCACGCCGACGCGAGCTCGCAGCGCGCGTGGAGGACCTCGGCCGCCGCGCGCAGGCCGCCGTCGCAGAGGCGGAGTCAGCGGCGGAGCGCTCGCGTGCCGCCGACGCTGCGCTCGCCGCGGTGGCGCCGGGCCGGCGGCGGCCGCCGCTCGACCGCGACCTGCTCGAGCGACTGACGAACTGCGCGCGGCGGGCCTCGGACGGCCTGGCGAGCGCACACGACCGTGCCGCGCGCTTCGATGCCCCGTTGCGCGCCCGCGTCGACGCCGGCGCGGTCCGGACCGGCGATCTCGGGGAAGAGCTCCGGCGCCTGGGTGCGGCCGAGGTGGGGCTGCGTCAGCAGCTCGACGAGGCGAGTGCGCGCTCGACGGCCGCCGAGGTCGAGCTCGCGCGTCTCGACGCCGAGACGCAGGAGGCGCGCCGCAGGCTCGAGGCGGCCGGCGACGTCGGGCCTTCGACCGGCGACGACCGGGACGAGCTCGCGGCCCGTGCAGAGCGCCTCGAGGCGCGCCGGACGGCTCTCGGCCAGGTGAACCCGCTCGCGCGCGAGGAGTACGAGGCCGAGCGGGAGCGCCTCGACAACCTGAAGGCACAGCGCGAGGACCTCGAGCGGAGCCTGGACGAGCTCGAGCGCCTGCGTGCCGAACTCGCGGACACGGTCGAGCGCCGCTTCGCGGAGACCTTCGCCGCGGTCGCCGGGCACTTCGAAGAGGTCGCCGCGACCCTCTTCCCGGGCGGCGAAGGCCGGCTCCGGCTGGTCGAGGCCGAGGAAGAGGGCTCGGAGC
>DASSCD010000131.1:0-9007 GCA_035698005.1 Gaiellaceae bacterium
GACAACGAGCTTCGAGCGGCCGCACGTCATCAGGCTCGTCACCTACGTCCGCGTGCCGCGGGGCGTCACGCGGCGGATCTCACGGCGTGTGCTCTTCGCCCGCGACGGCTGGCAGTGCGCCTACTGCGGCTCCGGGAGCAACCGGCTGACGCTCGACCACGTCGTGCCCCGCTCCCGGGGTGGGACCTCGGTGTGGGAGAACGTCGTCACTTCCTGCGCCCCCTGCAACCACCGCAAGGGCGACCGCCTGCTCGAGGAGACGAGCATGACGCTCCGCACGACGCCGCGACCGCCGACGCCGGTCCTCTTCATCCGGCTCGCGGCCGAGCACGTCCCCGAGAGCTGGTTCCGCTACCTGCCGGGCCTCGAGCCCTCCGCCGCAGCGGCCTGACGCCGTTCACGGACCACGCGGTCCGGGCGCTCGGCTGATCCGTGCGCACCGCAGCCGCGGCCGGAGGCAGGCCACGCGGCAGCGGACCGTACGCAACGGAAAGGAAGGGGGCACGCGGGGGAAACGTCCTTTCCCCGGCGACCGGGGAAGGGGGGCTGGCGGGGGGAAACGTCGTTTCCCCCGCGTCACCGAGACATCGCGCGCTCGACGGCCTCCTGCTCCTCGGGGGAGAGGGCGACCGGGGAGCGGCCGCGGTCGAGATCCTTGACGTAGATTCGCGCGTAATCGCGGCCCTGGATCGCCGTGACGACGGTCCCGGTCCGCGTGGCGTCGAGCATGGCAACCGAGGCCGACTGCTGCCCGCCGGTTCCCTCGTAGGCGTCGTAGCGCACGACCGCGGTGTTCGTGACGGCGCCGTCGACCCTGCGGTCGACGCGCGAGAGAGCGGCGGCCACCTCGTCGACGGCGCGGTGCAGGTCGTCGACCCGCGTCTGCAGTGAGACGACGAACTCGAGGAGGTCGCCGCCTCGCCCACCTCCGAGGACCGCCGCCTGCGCCGCCTGGAGGCGGGCGATCCTGCGCCAGAGCAGCAGCGCGACGACGAGCCCGAGCGCGGCGACGGCGGCCGCCGCGATCGCTACCGCGAGCGATGCCGTCAAAGCGTGAAGATGACCGGGAACTCGGCGGTGTTGTTCGCCGTGTTCGTCTCACCCGGCACGGGATCGACGTCGACCTTGACCGTGGTCTGCTCCTCGAATGGCACGAGCGCGCCGACCTTCAGCGTCACCGTCTTCGTCTCGCCCGGGTCGATGAGCGGGATCGTCGCGGTGCGGACGATCGGGTCGGGCTGCGCCGGGATCGTCAGCGTGACCTTGATCTGGACCTCCTGGCTGTCACCCGTGTCCTCGACGGCGACCTGGAAGGCGAGGTCGTCGGTCACGGTGATCGTCGTCTCGGTCCCCGTGGAGAGAAGCTGGCCGCCGGGCAGCACCTTCACCGACGCGATCCCGCTGCCGTGCAGGCCCGATGGCGTGCCGCCCGTGGAAGCGCCCTGGATCCGCTGCCAGATCGCGGCAAGCGCGCTCGCACTCGCGAGCTCGTCGGTCGTCACGAACTCGGACCCCGGCGGCTGGATGCCGTCGATCCCCTCGGACTCGAGCACGGCGGTCGCCGGGGCCTGGAAGGAGTCCGACCAGATGACGTCGCTCGCCGTCAGGCGCTGCGTCTGCGCCGCGAGGTTCTGGCCGGCCGTCGCAGCGTCGGTGTCCTCGGTCGTCTCCTTGAATACCGTCTGCAGCCCGCGGAGCCCGTTGACGCGGTACTGCAGCGCCTCGATGGCGCCGTCGTTCGCCCGCACGAGCGGGCCGGGCGGGTCGAGGTCCTGCGCACGCTGCACCTGGTTCTCGGCGGTCTGGATGTAGCCGTTGAGCTTCGCGTCCAGGTCCTCCTGCTTGAGCCCCGGCGTCGTCAGCGTCGTGCCGAGGTTCTGGCCCAGGCGCGCGGACGCGTTCCCGATGGCGCCGATCTCGGTCATGTAGTCGCCGTAGCGCTCCTGCTTGCGGTCGGACGCACAGCCCTCCGCCCACACGACGAGCAGCACGACGATGAGGATCGCGAGCGCGATCAGCGCGACGAGCCGGAGGAGCGGCGTGAGGTTCCCCGGGGCGCGGAAGCGTGGGCCGCGGCCGCGCGGCGGGCGGTCGCGTGGCGGGCCGCCCGAGCGGCGCTCCTCCGGATCCTCCCACGACGGCGGCTCCTCCTCGTCGAAGAAGTCGAAATCGAGGATGTCTTCGTCTCTGGTGCTCACCGGACCGGAAGCCACTCTAGACGAGGCACAGGAGCGCACAGGGGTGCAAAACCGCCTCGCAGGAGTTCCCGACGCGATGGCCAAGAGGGCCGATACCGGTGACCTCCGTCGCATTCGCACCCTCCGCGCGAGAGCTCGTCTTCGGCCGCTACCGGCCGCTGCGCCCGCTCGGGAGCGGAGGCTCCGGATCGGTCTGGCTCGCCCTCGACGAACGCAGCGGCCTGGACGTCGCGCTGAAGATCATCCCGCGCCAAGGGAAGGCCGCCGCCCGCGCGGAGCGCGAGGCGCACGCGGCCAGACGGCTGCGTCACGACCGCTGCGTGCGCTCCTACGACGTCGGCCACGACTCGAGTCACGTCTACATCGCGTACGAGTACGTCCCCGGGCGCACCCTCCGCGAGGCGCTCCGGACGGGCGACGTCTCCGACGAGGAGGCGGTCGAGCTCGCCGCACAGGTGCTCGACGCGCTCGCGCACGCGCACCGCGCCGGGATCGTGCACCGCGACGTGAAGCCCTCGAACATCCTGCTCGAGGACCGGGACGAGCTCGCCGCCCGCCTGCTCGACTTCGGCCTCGCCCAGTTCGACGGCGCCGACACCCTCACCGCAGTCGGAGACGTCCCCGGCACGCTCGCCTACATCGCGCCCGAGCGGCTCGCCGGCGAGGACGCGACGCCGGAGAGCGACGTCTGGGCCGTCGGCGTCGTGCTCTGGGAGGCCCTGTCCGGACGCCACCCGTTCTGGGGCGTCCCGCTCCAGGAGGTCGCGGTCGCGATCGGAGCCGGAGCGCCGACGCTCGCCAGCGAGCGGCGCGACCTTCCCCGGCGCCTACTCGCGGCAGTCGACGGCGCCCTCGCGCGAGACCCTGCCCGACGCCCCCGAGCCTCGGCTCTCGCGGCGGACCTACGCCGGTCGCTGCGCGCGGCCCCGCGCCGCGAGCCCCGGGAGGAGAAGGAACAACCGACCGTCGCGGACCGTCGCCCGCTCCCGCGCCTCGCCAGGCGTGTCGCACCCGTCGGCCTCGCGATGATCGCCGCCGGCCTCGGCGCGACGCTCCTCCCCTTCTGGCCCTCCCTCCTCGTCGCGGCGATCGTCGTGGGGGCAGGCATCGGCGCGTGGCTCGACCCGCGGATCGGGCTGGCGATCGGGCTCGGGGCACTGGTCTTCCCGCTCGGGAACCTCGCGCAGGGCACCGCCGTCGTCTACGGGTTCCTGGCGCTCGGGCTGCTCCTGCTCTCCTGGCGCGACGCACGGTCGGGTCTCCTCTTCGTCATGGGGCCTCTCCTCGCGCCGCTCGGCCTGCTCGCGCTTGCGCCGCTCCTCGTCCAACCTGCCCGCGGCGCGCTCCGGCGCGGCGTGCAGGCTGCGCTGGCAGTGCTCGCGGCCGCCCTCGTCGCCGGCCTCGACGGAGCAGACCTCCCGCTCGCGGCGGGTGCGGCAGACTCACTCGGGATCGCGCCGGTCGACTCGGAGCGCGAGGTCGCGCTCGCCGTCTGGGGCGAGCTTGCGCTCCACCCGGTCGTGCTCGTCGGCGCCCTCGTCGCCGCGGCCGCAGCCGTCGCCCTCCCGTGGGCGCGACGCTGGCGGTACGGCGTCGCCGCGATCGGCGGGGCGCTCGTCGTCTGCACCGCGGCGACAGGAGCCGGTCCGGCGGCGCTCCTGGTCGCCGGGCTCGCGTGGGCACTCGCGGCCAATCTTCCCCGGAAGAGCGCTCGCTAGACTCGTCGCGCGGGCGGAAGGCGCCCGCGACATGGCTTTGCTGCGCACCATCGAGTCGAAGATCGAGGGCCTGTTCGAGGGGGTCTTCGGCCGCGCATTCCGCACGCACGTGCAGCCGATCGAGCTCGCGCGGAAGCTCGTCAAGGAGATGGACGAGCACAAGAGCGTGTCGGTGTCCCGGGTCTACGTGCCGAACGAGTACAGCGTCTACCTCTCGACGCAGGACCGGAAGCAGTTCGCCGGCTACGAGCCCTCGCTCGTGTCGGAGCTCCAGGAGTACCTCGCCGAGCACGCCCGCCGCGAGCGCTACTCGCTGCTCACGCCGCCCCGCGTGCTCGTCCTCACGGACGACGACCTCGCGGTCGGAGAGTTCGGGATCGGCACGCGGCTCGTCGCCGACGAGATCTCGGCGGAGGCGCCTCCTCCAGCGGACCTGCCCCTCGAGCAGCCCGAGCACACGATGGTGTACCGCGCCCCGGCGCAGGAGCCGGAGCCCGCGCCCGAGCCGGAGCAGGAGCCGGCCCGGGCGACCGTGACCTTCGACAAGAAGACGCGCGTCGTCACCGCTCCGAAAGCCGTCCTCGGGCGCTCCCGCGAGTGCGACGTCCGGCTGCCGGACGCGAACAGCTCCCGGCGCCATGCGGAGATCCGGTACGAGGACGACGCGTGGTGGATCGTCGACCTCGGCTCGACGAACGGGACCATCCTGAACGGCAAGCGCGCGAAGAGGGAACAGCTGCAGGACGGCGACGTCATCACCCTCGGGTCGACGGACATCGTCTTCGGCATCCGTTCGTGACCGTCCTCGCGCTGGCCTCGGACGAGACGCTCCTGATCCTGAAGGGCGCGTTCCTCGTCCTCCTCTACCTGTTCATCCTGCTCATCGCGCGCTCGGCGACGAAGGACCTCGGTGGCGCGCCGCAGGAGAGCATCATCCTGGGTGCGGCGGAGGCGGCCGAGCTGCGCGCGCAGCTGCCCGTTCGCCCGGCGGCGTTCCGCGTCCTCGAGGGGCCGGGGCTGCGCGCGGGGAGCACGATCACGGTCAGCTCCGCGACGGTCGTGGGCAGGGATGCCGGCAGCGGAATCACGCTCGACGGTGACGACTTCGCCTCGTCGCGCCACGCGAGCATCGAGCCGCGGGCCGACGGCGTGTGGGTCGAGGATCTCGGGTCGACGAACGGGACCTTCGTGAACGGCGAGCGGATCACCGGCAGGACGCTCGTCCGGGCGGGGGACGCCGTCCGCATCGGCCAGACGGAGCTCAGGCTCGAGCGATGAGGCTCGGGCGCGCAGCCGGCGTGACCGACACCGGGCGGCGGCGCCTGCGAAACGAGGACGCCTTCGTCTGCGAGCCGCCGCTCTTCGCCGTCACCGACGGCATGGGCGGTGCCCGCGCGGGAGAGATCGCGGCCGAGCTCGCCGCGACCGCGCTCGAGGAGGGAGCAGGGCAGACGCGCGGGCCGGACGCGCTCGTCGCGCTCGTCGAGGAGGCGAACCGCAGGATCTGGCAGCGCTCGGTCGAGGACCCGAGGACGACCGGGATGGGCGCAGTTGCAACCGTCGCGCTCGTCGACGAGGTCAGCGGCACGGTCGCGATCGGGCACGTCGGCGACTCGCGCGGCTACCTGCTGCGAGACGGCACCATCGAGCAGCTCACACGGGATCACTCCCTCGTCGCGGAGCTCGTCGAGAGCGGTGTCCTCACGCCGGAGGAAGCGGAGCACCACCCCCAGCGCTCGGCGATCACGCGGGCTCTCGGCACCGAGCCGGAGGTAGAGGTCGACGCGTTCACCGTCGACGGCCGGCCGGGGGACGTGTTCCTCCTCTGCTCCGACGGGCTGTCCGCGATGGTGGCCGACGAGGTGCTCGCCTCGACGATCGAGGCCGAGCGCGGCGATCTGGAACGGGCCGGCGACGCGCTCGTCGCCGCGGCGAACGCCCGCGGCGGCGAGGACAACATCACGGTCGTGCTCTTCGAGCTCCTCGAGACGGCGGAGGGCGGGGCCGAGGACGCCGTCGCACCGGTCGCGGCCGACGACGCCGCGGCGCCCCCAGAACCCGCATCATCGCCCGCCGAGGAGGAGCCGCCCGAGCTGGAGGGCGACTTGCGCCCGCCGGAGACCGAGCCGGCGCCGCCCGACGCGACGCGCCACGGCGCTGGCCCCGGCGGCCGCATCGCGGCGCTCCTTCTGCTCGCGGCCCTCCTCACGATCGCCATCCTCGCGCTCTACACGGGCATCAACAGGTGACCGCGCGCAACCGCGAGCTCGCCGGGCTCGTCCTCGCCGCCGTCCTCGCCGGCGTCGCCCTCGCGAGCGTCACCATCGCTCGCGACGCCCAGGCCTCGACGAACGCGGTCGTCTGGGGCGCGCTCTTCCTCGGCCTCTACCTCGTCGCCCACGTCGTCGCCCGGAGGACGGTGCCCGACGCCGACGGCGCGCTGCTCCCGTTGACGGCCGTCCTCACCGCCTTCGGCCTCGCGGTGAACTACCGCCTCGACACGGACGACGGCGGGCGCCAGGCGCTGTGGGTCGCGATCGGCGTCGGCGTCCTCACGGCGACGCTGATCTGGCTGCGCCACGACTACCGCGTTCTCGAGCAGTACCGCTACCTGTTCGGGGTCGCAGCGGTCGTGCTGCTCCTGCTGCCGTCGGCGCCCGGCCTCGGCGAACGCGTGAACGGGGTCAAGCTGTGGGTGCACGTCGGCCCACTCCAGTTCCAGCCGGGCGAGCTCGCGAAGATCTGCCTGATCCTCTTCCTCGCTGGCTACCTGCGCGAGAAACGGGAGTCGGTCGCACGCGGGCGGTTGAAGGACCTCGGGCCGCTGCTCGCGATCTGGGGCGCGGCGATGCTCGTGATCGTCCAGACGAACGACCTCGGGAGCGCGCTCCTCAACTTCGGGATCTTCCTCGCGATGCTGTACGTCGCGACCGGCCGGACGCTGTACGTCGGCGTCGGGCTCCTGCTCTTCGTTGCCGGCGCCGCGGCGCTCTACAACGCGCTCGACCGCGTGCAGAACCGGGTCACGATCTGGCTCCACCCGTGGACGGACGAGCGGGTGCCATGTGCGATCAACGGGAGGCTCGAGTTCCGCCAAGACTGCGCCTCGTACCAGCTCGTGAAGAGCCTGTACTCGATCGCCCACGGCGGCTTCGGGGGCACCGGGCTCGGCGAGGGCACCTTCGAGTCGACGGACGGCACGCCGCTCATCCCCTTCCTGCGCACCGACTTCATCTTCTCCGCCATCGCCCAGGAGCTCGGCCTGATCGGCGCCGCCGCGCTTCTCCTCTGCTTCCTGCTCTTCGTCGTCCGCGGCATGCGCATTGCGCTCCGCGCGGAGGACGGGTTCTCGAAGCTCCTCGCCGCCGGCCTGACGTTCGGCTTCGCGCTGCAGACGTTCATCATCGTCGGCGGCGTCCTCCGGGTGGTGCCTTTGACCGGGATCACGCTCCCGTTCGTCTCGTACGGGGGCACGAGCGTGGTCGCGAACTTCCTCCTGCTCGCGGGCCTCCTCCTCGTCTCCCAGCGCGCGAACCGCCGCCGATGAACCCGCGCATCGTCCGGCTCACGTATGTCGCGATCGCCCTGGTCGCCGTCCTCGTCGTGATGACGACCTACTGGCAGACCTGGGCCGCGCCAGGACTGGCTGCGAGGCAGGACAACGCGATCAAGCGCGTGGCCGAGTTCGCGGTCGACCGCGGCCTGATCTTCTCGTTCGAGCCGCGGAAGCGCCTCGCCCGGAACGTCGCGCGCGAGGTCGGGTCGAAGACGCTCTACTTCCGCCGCTACCCCTTCGGGCCGCTCGCCGCGCACGTCGTCGGGTACTCCACGGTGGGTCGCTCGCGGACGGGGCTCGAGCGCTCGCTGAACGACTACCTGACCGCCTCGAACGCGAACCTCTCGACCGCACTCGACAAGGCGCTCGACGAGCTGCGCGGCAAGCCGGTCGAGGGCAACAACGTCCTCACGACCCTCGATCTCGAGGCGCAGCGGGTCGCGCTCGAGCAGCTCGGCACGCGCTGCGGTGCCGTCGTCGCCTTCGACCCGCGCACGGGGAAGGTGAAGGCGATGGCCTCCTCGCCGAGCTTCGACCCGAACCGCGTCGAGGACGACTTCGACAGCATCTCCGCGATCACGGCCGACTGCGCGAATCCGTCGCCGCTCCTGAACCGCGCGAGCGCCGGCCTCTTCGTGCCCGGCTCGACGTTCAAGGTGGTGACCGCGTCCGCCGCGCTCGAGTCCCGGAAGTACACGCCTTCGTCGAGCTTCTTCGACCCCGGCTACTGCACGGTGTACGGGAAGCGTGTGAACAACTTCGACACGTCCTCGCCCTTCGGGACGATCACGCTCGAGAACGCGCTCACCTACTCGGTCAACTCGGTCTTCTGCAACATCGGCAAGGCCCTCCGCGCGACGGCGATCCTCGAGACCGCGAAGCGCTTCGGCTTCTACGAGCGGCCCCCGCTCGAGACGCCGGCCGACGAGCGCGCCCCGAGCGGCCTGTACCGGGACGGCCGGCTCTACTACCCGGCGCAGGACTCCGACGTCGACGCTGGGCGGATGGCGTTCGGGCAGGAGCGCTTGCTCGTCACGCCGCTGCAGATGGCGATGGTGGCGGGCGCGATCGGCGTCGGGGGCCGGCTCATGGAGCCGCAGGTCGTCGAGCGGGTCGTCGCTCCCGGAGGGAGGGTCGTCCTCCGCCAGCGTCCCACGCTCATCCGGCGCGCGGTGACCCAGAAGACCGCCGAGTCGGTCGAGCGCATGATGCGCCTCGCGGTCGAGCGCGGCACGGGCACCGCGGCGCAGATCCCCGGCTGGTCGATCGGAGGGAAGACGGGAACGGGCGAGACGGGCGTGCCGGGGGCGAACACGACGTGGTTCATCGCCTTCGCGAGCCGCGACGAGGACATGCCGGCGGAGCTCGCGATCGCGGTCGTCCTCGAGAACCAAGCAGGCACGGGCGGGGTGACCGCGGCCCCGATCGCGAAGGCCGTCATGGAGGTCATCCTCCGTGGCGCGGAGAATCCCTAACCTACTGTGCAGCCACCGATGACGACGCAGGACACCCTCTCCGGAACGCTCTTCGCGGGG
>DASSCD010000132.1:0-13126 GCA_035698005.1 Gaiellaceae bacterium
CGAGCAGCGCGCGCGCTACAGCCGCCACCTCCTCATCCCCGAGGTCGGCGAGGACGGCCAGCAGCGCCTCCTCGACGCGCGCGTCCTGCTCGTCGGCGCCGGCGGCCTCGGCTCGCCCGCGTCGCTCTACCTCGCCGCCGCGGGCGTCGGCAGGCTCGGGATCGTCGACGCCGACGTCGTCGACGAGTCGAACCTGCAGCGCCAGATCGTCCACGCGACCGACCGGCTCGGCGAGCCGAAGGTGCTCTCCGCGAAGCGGACGGTCGAGGCGCTGAACCCGGACGTCCGCGTCATCCCGTACCAGGAGCGCCTGACCTCCGAGAACGTCGACCGGATCCTCGCCGAGGGCTGGGACGTGATCGTCGACGGCGCCGACAACTTCCCCACCCGTTACCTCGTCAACGACGCCTCGGTCTGGCACGGGATCCCGGTCGTGCACGGTTCGATCTTCCGCTTCGAGGGCCAGGTCACCGTCTTCGCCCCCGGCGAGGGGCCGTGCTACCGCTGCCTCTTCCCCAAGCCGCCGCCCCCGGAGCTCGCGCCGAGCTGCGCGGAGGGCGGCGTGCTCGGCGTCCTTCCCGGGATCATCGGCTCGATCCAGGCGAACGAGGCCCTCAAGCTGATCCTCGACCGCGGCGACTCGCTCGCCGGCCGGCTGCTCCTCTTCGACGCGCTCGGGACGACGCTCGACGAGGTCGTCGTCCGCCGCGACCCGGAGTGCCCGGTGTGCGGCGAACACCCCACGATCACGGAATACATCGACTACGTCGAGTTCTGCAACGCCTCTGCGGCATCCGGGCCGGAGCCGGCTCTCGCCGGGCGAAGCCCGGCTTCGCCGACTCCTGCCGCCGGAGCCGGCACCGGGCCTTCCGGGCCCGTGCGTCACAGCACTGTGCCCTCCGGCCCGGCACCATCACCGACGGCCCGGGGAAGCGCAGAGAAGGAACACTGATGGCCGCCGTCCGGATCCCGCCCACGCTGCGCGCCGAGGTCGGCGGCGCGCGCCAGCTCGAGGCGCACGGCGAGACCGTCGCGGACGTGCTCGAGGACCTCGTCGCCCGGCATCCCGCGCTCGAGCAGCAGCTCCTCGCGGACGGGGAGCTCGCGCCGTTCGTGAACGTGTTCGTCGGCGGCGAGGACATCCGTACGCTCGACGGGACGGAGACCCAGGTGCGGAACGGCGACAGCCTGATCCTCCTGCCGGCGATGGCCGGCGGTGCCTAGCTCGCGCTCGCTCGCACCCTCGCTCCTCGACCTCGTCGGGTCGACGCCGCTCGTCGAGCTGCCGCGACTGTCGCCGAAGCCCTCGGTCCGCCTGTACGCGAAGCTCGAGGGCCAGAACCCGACCGGCTCGATCAAGGACCGCGTCGCGAAGGCGATGATCGACGCGGCCGAGGCCTCGGGTGAGCTCGAGCCGGACCGCAGACTGCTCGAGCCTACGAGCGGGAACACCGGGATCTCGCTCGCGCTCGTCGCGAAGCTGCGCGGGTACCCGCTCACGTGCGTGCTCCCGGCGAGCGTGACCGAGGAGCGGCGCCGGCTGCTCCGGTTGTACGGGGCGGAGATCGTGGAGTCGCCGGCCGAGGAGGGCTCGAACGGCGCCGTCCGCCTCGCGCTCGAGCTCGCGGAACGGGACTCCGGGTGGTTCATGCCGTTCCAGTACGCGAACGAGGCGAACCCGCGAGCGCACTACGAGGGGACGGGCGCCGAGATCGCGGCCGACCTCGAGCACGTCGACGTCCTCGTCGCCGGCCTCGGCACCGGCGGCACGCTGATGGGCGCCGGCGAGCGGCTGCGCGAGTCGTTCCCCGACGTCGTCGTGGCCGCCGCGGAGCCGCTCCCCGGCGACGAGGTCATGGGCCTGCGTTCGCTCGCGGACGGCTACGTCCCGCCGGTGCTCGACGTCTCGAAGCTCGACCGGAAGCTCCTCGTCTCGAACGAGGAGTCGGTGGCCGGCCTGCGGCTCCTGCTCGAGCGCGAGGGCGTGCTCGGCGGCGTCTCCTCGGGCGCGGTGGTCCACGTCGCGCGCAGGCTCGCGGACGAGCTCGACGAGGGCGTCGTCGTGTGCGTGCTCGCGGACGGCGGCTGGAAGTACCTCTCCGCCGGGTTCTGGGACGCGGACGACGTCGACGCCGCGATGGAGCGCTCGGTCTGGTGGTGATACCCGCCTCCGTGCGACGCGCGCTCGAGCAGCACGCGAGCGCGGAGGAGCCGAACGAGGCGTGCGGGCTCGTCGTGGTCGAGGACGGCGTCGCGACGCGCTACGTGCGAGGCCGCAACGCCGCCGCCTCGCCGTACCGCTTCGAGCTCGAGGTCGACCCGGAGACGTGGTTCCTCGAGGACGACGGCTACGAGCTTGCGGTCTTCCACTCGCACCTCTCCTCGCCGCCGCGGCCCTCGCGCACCGACGTCGAGAACATCGGCCTCTGGGCCGGGCGCCCGTACCTGATCTACACGCTCCGGACCGGCGAGCTCGCCGCCTGGCGGATCGTGGACGGCGCGATCGAGACGCTCCCGCTCACGGCCTCGTAGCCCCCGCCGCACCGGTGGTAGCCTGGCGCGAGCGGGCCGATCGGCCCGCTCCGGACGAGGGGCGTCGTACCCGGCCCGCCAAGACGACGCCGAGACCAGGAGGTCGTCATGGATCAGGTGATCCAGGTCGTCGGCGCGCTCGCGATCCTGCTCGCGTACGTGCTCGCCCAGCTCCGCGTGCTCGACCAGCACGCGTTCCCCTACCTCGCGCTGAACTTCGCGGGAGCGCTCGTCCTCGCCGTCCTTGCCTACCGCGAGCGGCAGTGGGGCTTCCTGCTGCTCGAGGGCGTGTGGGCGGCCGTCTCCGCGTGGGCGCTCCTCGCGCTCGCGCGCGTGGTCCCCAGGCCGGGCTAGAGCTCGACCGGGCGTCCTTCCTCGTCGGCGGACCGGTAGAGCCCATCGATCGCGCGCGCCTGGCCGAGCGCGTCCTCGCGCCCGAGGAGCGGCTCGGCGACGCCGGCGGCCGCGTCCGCGAGGTTCGCGAGCTCCGCCTCGTACAGGCCGCTGTCGGGCACGTCCACGCGGGTCATCTCGCCGCCGCGCTCGACGAGCACGTCCCCGCCCCAATCGACGCGCCACGGCGCCTGCACGCGCAGCGTCCCCTCCTCGCCCACGATCTCGAGCTCCTGGTGCTGCGGGTCGGTGAAGGAGCACCGAAAGCTCCCGACGGCGCCGCCGGCGAGCCGGAGCTCGCCCTCGAAGGACATGTCCACTCCGGTCGGGCCGAGGGCCTGCTCGCCGACGACCGACTCCGGCTCGCCCCCGAGGAGGCGAATCGCGGAGACGCAGTAGCAGCCGAGGTCCATCAGCGAGCCGCCGTCGAGGGCGGGATCCGCGCGCACGTCCTCGAGGCTCGCGAGCACGAACGAGAACGCCGCGCGGAGGAGGCGCGGGCGGCCGATCGCCCCGTCGCGGACGAGGCCCGCCACGAGGCCGGTCTGGGGATGGTGGCGGTACATGAACGCCTCGGTCAGCACGAGGCCCGAGCGCTCGGCTAGCGCGAACGCCTCCTCGACCTCGGCCGGATGCCGCGAGTACGGCTTCTCGCACAGCACGTGCTTCCCGGCGCGCAGCGCGCGCAGCGTCCACTCGTGGTGGAGCCCGTTCGGCAGCGACACGTACACGGCGTCGACCTCCTCGTCGGCGAGCAGCGCGTCGTACGACCCGTGCGCGCGCTCGAGGCCGTGCTCGCGCGCGTACGCCGTTGCGCGCTCGCGGTCCCGGCTGCCCACCGCCACCACCGAGACGTCCCCTCCCGAGGCTGCGGCGGCCAGGATCCGACGGTTGATGTTCGCGGTCGAGAGCAGCCCCAGCCGGAGCATCGCTCAGGCGCCGAGCGCGTTCTCGGTCTCGGGGTCGAAGAAGTGCAGGCGACGCACGTCCACCGCGACCTCGACCTCGTCGCCGACGCGGAGCGCGACGCGGGGCTCGAACGTCGCGCAGAATGGCGTTCCTTCCCGGGTGATGAGGGCGACCTCGTCGAGGCCGCCGCCCGTCGCCTCGGCGATCGCCTCGCTCGTCGCCGGCGGCGCGTCCACGGTGAAGAAGCCGAGCAGGTTCGCGCCGAGCGCCTCGACCCGGTCGATCGTCGCCCGGATCAGTGCGCCGCCATCGTGGCTGCCGTCCTCCCGGGGACCCTCGATGTCCTCGGGCCGGATTCCGACGATCACCTCGCGGTCGACCCAGCCGTCGAGCCCGCGCACGCGCGCGAGCTCGGCGGGGACCGGGACCGCCGAGCTGCCGAAGCGCACCGCGAGCCCGTCGTCCGCACGCTCGATCGTGCCTCGCACGAGGTTCATCGGCGGCGAGCCGATGAACCCGGCGACGAAGAGGTTCGTCGGATTGTCGTAGACGTCCGTCGGCGCGCCCACCTGCTGCAGCTCCCCGGAGCGCATCACGGCGACGCGGTCGCCCATAGTCATCGCCTCGATCTGGTCGTGCGTGACATAGACGGTCGTCACGCCGAGCCGCTTCTGCAGCGCCTCGATCTCGCCCCGCATGTGGACGCGGAGCTGCGCGTCGAGGTTCGAGAGCGGCTCGTCCATGAGGAAGACGCGCGGCTGGCGGATGATCGCGCGACCCATGGCCACCCGCTGCCGCTGGCCGCCCGAGAGCTGCTTCGGCCGACGGTCGAGCAGGTCCTCGAGGCCGAGGAGCCGCGCCGTCTCCTGCACGCGCTCGCGGATCTCGTGCTTCGGGCGCTTCGCGAGCCGGAGGCTGAACGCGATGTTCTGGGCGACGGTCATGTGCGGGTAGAGCGCGTAGTTCTGGAACACCATCGCGATGTCGCGGTCGCGCTCGAGCACGTCGTTCATCCGCCGCCCGCCGATGAAGAGGTCGCCGGAGGAGATGTCCTCGAGGCCGGCGATCATGCGGAGCGCGGTCGTCTTGCCGCAGCCGGACGGGCCGACGAGGACGAGGAGCTCGGCCTCGGCGATCTCGAGCGAGAGGTCCTTCACGGCCTCGAACCCGTTCGGGAAGCGCTTGCCGAGCTTGTCGAGGACGATGTCAGCCATCGGTCGCGATCAGCCTTTCAGCGCTCCGGCCATCAGGCCGCGCATGAAGTAGCGGCCCAGGAGGATGTACACGATCAGCGTCGGCAGCGAGGCGATGAGGGCCGCGGCCATCTGCACGTTGTACGGCGTCACCAGGGAGCCCGTCGTGTTGTTGAGGGCGACGGTGACGGGCCACTGCCCCGGATCGGTGACGATGAACACCGCGAACAGGAAGTCGTTCCAGATCGACGTGAACTGCCAGATCGCGGTGACGACGAAGGCCGGCGCGGAGATCGGGAGGACGACCGACCAGTAGGTCCGCAGCATCCCGGCCCGGTCCATGCGAGCCGCCTCGATCAGGTCCTCCGGGATCGTCGCGTAGTAACTCCGGAAGATGAGGGTCGTGATCGGGATGCCGTACACGATGTGCGCGAACGCGAGGCGCGGGATGCCCTCCGGGAAGTCGACGTCGATGAGGATCTGGGTCAGCGGGATCATCACCGCCTGGTAGGGGATGAAGAGCCCGAAGAGCAGGAAGAGGAAGACGAGATCCGAGCCCGGGAACCGCCAGCGCGAGAGCACGAAGCCGTTCAGCGAGCCGAGCACCGTCGAGATCAGCGTCGCCGGGATGACGAGCTTGAGGCTGTTCTTCAGGAACGGGAGGAGTCCGTACTGCTCACCGTTCCACGCCTCACGCCACGCGTCGAGCGACCAGTCCTGCGGCAGCGCCCACGCCCGGCTCGGGTCGGCCTCGCCGGCGCCCTTGAAGCTTGCGACGAGGAGCACGTAGACCGGGAGCAGCACGACGACGGCGGCGAACGCGAGCGCCGCGTACTTCAGCACGCGCGAGGAGAGACGCCGGCGGCGCCGGCGGCGGACGGTGCGGTCGAGAGCGACCGAGGTCACACGCGCCGTTCCGAGCGCACGGTGTAGATCAGGTACGGGACGATGAGCACCGAGATCCCGACGAGGAGCAGCGTCGCGATCGCGGCGCCTTTCGCGTAGTCGCGCGCGTCGTAGATGAGGATCCACATGTAGACCGCCGGCGTCTGGGTGATCAGCTGCTTGCCGCCGATCGCGACGATCAGGTCGAAGACCTTGATCGAGATGTGTCCCAGGATGATCAGCGCCGAGAGCGTCACCGGCCGCAGGTGCGGGAAGACGACGTGCCGGTACACGCGCCACTCCGAGGCGCCGTCCATCCGTGCAGCCTCGCGGAGCTCCTCGGGGACCCCGCGGAAGCCGGCGAGGTAGAGCGCCATGATGTACCCGGAGAGCGCCCACATCGCGGGCAGCGCGAGGGCAGCTGCGCCCCAGTCCTGGCCGAGGTACCACTCGTTGCCGAGGAACCCAAGGCCGAGCTTGTCGAACAGCAGGTTGAACCCGGTGGCCCGGTCGCCCGGCGCGGGGTTCATCAGCCACCGCCAGACGACACCGGCCGCGATGAACGAGACCGCCATCGGGAAGAGGTAGATCGCACGGAACATCCCCTCGCCCTTCACGCCCTTGTCGAGCAGGAACGCGAGCGAGGCGCCGACGATCAGTGCGCCCAGAACGAACGCGACCGTGAACAGGAGCGCGTGGTGGAGGCCGATCACCCAGGCCGGGTCGGTGTTCAGGGTCTCGGGCTGGTCGCCCGTCACGACCGCCCGCACGAACGAGCCCGTCTCGCCCACCCGGTCCGGGAACAGCTCCCGGTAGGCGCTCGTGTCGAAGCCCGAGGTCTGCTCGGCCTGGCGCCAATCGGAGAGCGAGACCTTGACGTTCCAGCCGATCAGCCCGTAGACGAAGACTGCGACGAGCACGATCGACGGGGAGACCAGGAGAAGCCCTGGTCCCCACCGTCTGATCTTCCTCACGGCCTGCCTCCGGCCATGTCGTCCGCCGGTGTCGCCGTGTCTCTCTCTCCGACTCCTGCTTCTACTTCGCGTTCTTCTTCGCGGCTGCGACGAGCGCGGTCTGGAACCTGCTGACGCTCTTGCTCTGCAGGAACAGCCCGAGCGCGGTGTCGATGTCCGCGTTCCAGGCATTCGACGCGACCACGCCGTGCGTGAGCGACCCCGCCAACGAGTCGGCCTTCCAGTCCTTCAGCGCCGTCTTCAGGTACGGGCCGTACAGCTTCGTGTTCGCGTCCTTCCGGGCCGGGATCGAACCCTTGACCGGATTGAACGTGTCCTGGGCGAGCCTGCCGCCGAGGAACGTCAGCCACTTCACCGCGGCCGCCCGGTGCGGAGCGCCCTTCGGCAGCGTGAAGCTGTCGGACAGCCAGTCGTACACGTTGGCCGTGCCCGGCACGGGAGCCCAGCCGTAGCCGCTCCCCGGCTTCAGGGCGAGGTTGCCGCCCTTCTTCGTGCCGCTGAAGTAGCCGTCCTGCCAGTCGCCCATGATGTTGAAGGCTGCCTTCCCGTCGGCGACGAGCTTGCCGGCCTCCTGCCAGGTGAGCGAGCCTGCGTCCGAGTTCGTGAACCCGAGCACCTGGTTGTAGCGGTTGAGCGCGGCGGTCACGTTCTTCGCCGACCACCGGTTCGCCGACCCGGGCCGCCAGAGCGCCGCCCAGCCCTTCGGGCCGAGCGAGCCGATCAGCACGGTCTCGAGGAGGTGCTTCGCGGTCCACTGCTCGCCCATCGCGAGCGGCGTGAGGCCCGCATCGTCGGCCTTCTGCAACGCGGCGACGAACTGCCCCCAGGTCCTCGGCACGGCGATGCCGTTCGACCGCAGCGTCCTCGGGTTGAACCAGAGGACGTTCGCCCGGTGGATGTTCACCGGGACCGAGTAGATGCGGCCGTTGTAGCGGATCTGGCTCAGCAGCGATGCCGGCATCACCTTTCCGAAGCCGGCCTGCCGGTAGATGAAGTCGACGGGCAGGACCTGCCCCGCCTTGATGTAGTCGCGGAGCTCGGCGCCCGCGTGGCCCTGGAACGAGTCCGGTGGATTGCCCGCGGCGAGCCGCTGGGCGAGGACGGCCTTGGCGTTCGAGCCCGCGCCGCCGGCCACCGTCTCGTTCTTGAACTTGCAGTCCGGGTTCTGCCGGTTCCAGATCTTGATCAGGCGGTCGAGGCCTGCTGCCTCGCCGCCCCCGGTCCACCACGAGAACACGGACAGCTGGCACGACTGGTTGCTCGTCCCCTGGACTCCGAGACCGGAGGCCGGGAGGGCGAGCGCGGCGACGATCGCGACGACCGCCGCTGCAAGCACCGTCGGACGCGAGAGACGACGCCGCGGTGGCCGCGTGTATCGCTTCGACATGGGCAATCCTCCTCGTCTTGCTTCGATTCGTCGCCGGGGAGTCAAGTGGACGCCGTGGATGGTGTCAACAGGACTTTCCCACAGGTACGTCGTCCGCTTCCTCACGCCTCAGCTGGCTGGAGCTGGCCTGAACCGGCGACCGCACGTGGTTGCAGAGCCCATGGCTCGCGGCTCGTTCGCGCCGCGTACGCGGCGGTCGCCTCCCGGGCGACGTCACCCGCCCGGGACGCCTCGCAGACGGCGACCGCGCAGCCCCCGAAGCCTCCGCCCATGAGCCGTGCGCCGAGCGCGCCGGCGCGCTCGAGCTCGTCGACGAGGGCGTCCAGCTCTGGCGTCGAGACGCGAAAGTCGTCGCGCAGGCTCGCATGGCTCTCGCTCGTCAACCGCCCGATCAGCTCCAGGTCGCCGCGCTCGAGCGCGCTCGCAGCCTCCAGCACTCTCGCGTTCTCGGAGACGACATGGCGCCCGAGCGGCTCGTCCGCGACCTCGTCCCAGGCCGCGTCACGGAGCGCGCGGCGGCCGAGGCGACGCGCGAGCAGCTCGCACTCCCTCCGCCGGTCGGCGTAGCCACTCGCGTCGAGCGCCCGCGACGTCCCGGAGTGGACGACGAGCACGCCGAGCGCGGGCGGGAGCGCGAGCTGCCGGAGCTCGAGCGAGCGGCAGTCGACGAGAAGCGCGTGACCCTCCACCCCGCACACCGAGGTCAGCTGATCCATGATCCCGCACGGCACGCCGGTCGCGACCTCCTCGGCGCGGCGGCACGCCTCCGCGAGCTCGAGCGGGCCCGGCTGCAGCCCGGCGGCGTCGCAGAGCGCGGTCGCCACGGCGACCTCGAGCGCGGCGCTGGACGAGAGCCCGGCTCCGAGCGGCACGTCCGATGCGAGCACGGCGTCGATGCCGACGTGCGCGCGGCCGAGCGCCGCGAGCTCGCGGACGACGCCGCCGACATACCTACCCCACGCCGGCCGGATCCCGGCCGCATCGGCCGAACCGTCCGCGGGGATCTCGACCGCGTCGCCACTGTCGAGCGAGCGGATGCGGACGGACGCCGCCGGGCGAGCCGCGACGACGCAGGAGCGGTCGACGGCGAACGGGAGCACGAGGCCCTCGTTGTAGTCCGTGTGCTCGCCGATCAGGTTCACGCGTCCGGGCGCGCGGAACCAACGCGCTTCCTCGCCGGGCGGGAGAGCAGCCGCGACGCGGTCGCGGGCGCCGGCGCCGGACACGACGCCTCCAGCTACGACCCTGCGACCTCGAGCGTGCCGTTCATCGAGCTCGCGTGCGGGTCGCACACGAAGCTGTACGTCCCGGGCTCGAGCTCGACCTCGAACGTCTCCGCCCCCGACCCGCCGACCTCAGTCGACACGTCGACGCCCCCTGGGCCGGTCAGGTGGAAGTTGTGGGCGGACGACTTGTCGTCCACCTGGAGCTCCCAGCTCCCCGCGGAGAGGGTCCCGGGCTCGTCGCCCGCCGGCGTCGTGACGCTGATCTCGAAGCCCGGGCCGACGCTGCCGAGGAGGGTGAATCCCGGCTCGGTGCCGCCCGTCGTCGTCTGTTCGGTCGTCTCGGTGTCCGTCGCCGCCTCCTCGTCGCCACCCCCGCAGCCGGCAGCCGCCAGGAGGCCGGCGGCCAAGAGCGCCGCGAGCCCGAACCGGGTCGATCTCATCCGTTTCCTCCTTTTCCTCGGCTCCCGGACGATACGCCGTTTTCACGCCGGCGGATCGCGGAGGCGCCGCGCCTCCTCCGTAGAATCGCGCCGTGGACGTCGTGGAGATCGCACCCCGGCTCTGGCGCTGGACGGGCCGTCACGAGGAGTGGGAGGAAGACGTCGGCTCGGTCTACCACGAGACGGAGGACGGTGTCGTGCTCGTCGATCCGATCCTGCCGCCCGAGGACGAAGAGCGCTTTCTCGCGCAACTCGACCGCGAGGTGTCCGGCCAGGAGGTCCACGTGCTCGTCACCGTCTTCTGGCACACGAGGAGCGCCTCGGCGATGGTCGAGCGGTACGGGGCGCGCGTGTGGGCGCCGGCGCGCGGCAAGGCCGCGATCGCGCGGCGCGCGGGGGTCGTCACGGACCCGTTCAAGGCGGGGGACGAGCTTCCGGGCGACCTGCAGGCGTTCCCGACCGCGCGCGCCTCGGAGGTCGTCTACTGGATCCCGCGGCACGGCGCGCTGGTGCCCGGCGACGTCCTCCTCGGGGAGGGCGCGAAGGGCGGGGGCACGCTGCGGGCGGGGCCGGGCGGCGTCCGGATGTGCCCGGAGTCCTGGCTGCCGGAAGGCAAGGGTCATGCGGAGCTCGCAGCATCGCTGCGCCCCCTCGTCGACTTGCCCGTCGAGCGGATCCTCGTGTCGCACGGCGCACCGGTGCTGGAGCACGCGGGCGAGTCGCTGTCGCGCGCGCTCGACGTCGGCTGATGCCCTGGCTCTGGATCATCGTCGGCGCCCTCGTCGTCGTCGTGCTCGTCGCGGCGTACGGGTACAACCGCCTCGTGCGCCTGCGGAACGAGGTGGGCACCGGCTGGGCGAACATCGACGTCCAGCTCCAGCGGCGCGCCGACCTGATCCCGAACCTCGTCGAGGCGGTGCGCGCCTACGCCGCCCACGAGCGCGGGGTCTTCGAAGAGGTGACGCGGGCGCGCACCGCACTTCAGCGCGCCGCGACGCCCGGGTCGGCGGCGGCCGCGAACGAGGGCCTGACCGCCGCGCTCGGGGGCCTGTTCGCCGTCGCGGAGGCGTATCCGGAGCTGCGCGCGTCGGAGAACTTCCTGCGGCTCCAGGGGGACCTGACCGACACCGAGGACAAGATCAGCGCGGCGCGGCGGTACTACAACGCGACGGTGCTGCACTTCAACACCGCGGTGCAGAGCATCCCTTGGCTCCTCCTCGCCCGGCCGCTCGGCTTCCGCGAGCGGGAGTTCTTCTCGGCCGACGGGGACACGGCGCCGCCCGAGGTCTCGTTCGCGTCGTGACCCTGCAGCAGCAGATCCGCTCGAACCGCCTGCGCAGCACGATCGTCGTCGCCGGCTTCGCGCTCCTCCTGCTCCTCGTCGCCGGGCTGATCGGGCTCGCGTTCGACCTCTCGCTCGGCGCGCTCGCGCTCGGGGCAGCGGCCGTGTACGGCGTCTTCGCGCTCCTCCGCTCGCGGCGCATGATCTCGGGGTTCACCCGAGCCCAGGAGCTCGCCCCGGGAGAGCTCGTGCCGCTCCGCCGGCTCGTCGAGAACGTCTCGATCGCTGCGGGGCTCGCCGTGACGCCGGAGGTCCGGGTGGTCGACGACCCGGCGCCGAACGCCTTCGCCGCGGGGCTGCGGCCGCAGTCGAGCTACGTCGGCGTCACGACCGGCCTGCTCCGGGTGATGCCGAAGCGCGAGCTCGAGGCCGTCCTCGCGCACGAGGTCTCGCACATCCGGAACCGCGACACGTACCTGATGACGATGGCGACGGTCTTCGCGGGGGTCATCGCGCTCGTCGCGGACATCGGCTTCCGCACGCTCGCCTACGGCGGGCGCTCGCGGAAGGCGGGCGCGCTCGTGGCCGTGCTCGCGCTCGTCGGCCTGATCCTCGCGCCGTACGCCGCCCTCCTGCTGCGCATGAGCCTCTCGCGCCGGCGCGAGTTCCTCGCCGACGCCGGCGCCGCCGAGCTCCTGAACGACCCCGAGGCGATGGCGCTCGCGCTCCGGCGCCTCGAGGTCGACACGACCACGATCCGGTACGCGGAGGCGACCACGGCCCACCTGTGGGTCGAGAGCCCGACCGAGCGCGTGGGCTCCGAGGGCGCCGGGATCCTCGAGTTCTCGAGCTGGTTCAACACCCACCCGCCGATGCGCAGCCGGATCGCAGCGCTCGAGGAGGCGGGAGGGTTCCGGCTGCCCGAACGGCTCGCGCCGGGCGAGCCGTTCGCGGCCGAGCTGAGCCTCGCAGGCTGACGTCCTGCCGAAAGGGGGCTACAGCCGCCTTCGCCCACAGCCGAAACAGGTCGATAATGGGCGTTGCCGTGAAGAGGCTTCGCATCGGCCGGCGTCGCGCGCACGCCGAGCAGCAGAGCTCGCCGCTCGAGCTGGCGACGGCCCCTGCGCTCGTCGACGACCGCTGGCGCGTCCCCGACCACTTCAACTTCACCCGCGACGTGGTCGAGAAGCTCGCGAGCGACCCCAAGCGCCGGGCGCTCACCTTCTCGGGGCACGACGGGATCATCGAGCCGCGCACCTTCCTGCAGATGTCCGAGGCCGCGGCGCACTGGGCGTCACTGCTCCGCGAGCGCGGCGTCGCCCCCGGCGACCGCGTCCTTCTCCTCGTCAGCGGCGGCGCGAGCTGGCTCGAGGTCATGCTCGGATGCATCAAGGCGGGAGTCGTCGCCGTGCCGTGCCATCCGGGCTCGCCCGCGTCCACCCTCGAGGCCCGCGTCGCGACGACGGGCGCGTCGCTGATCGTCGCCGACAAGGTCTCGGACGGCGCCATCGCGCAGATGTCCTTCGCACCCGACGTCCAGCTCGTCGAGGAAGCGGGGCAGCCCCGCCCGGGCGAGACGGAGCCCGCCACGCACGACACCTCCTCGCGCGACGTGGCATTCGTCCTCTGGTCCACCGAGATCGGGAGCGAGCCGCGAGCGGTCGCGCACACGCATGGTGCGGCGTTCGCGTCGCGCGTGCAGGCGGAGCACTGGCTCGACGCCGGACCGGGCGACGCCGTCTGGTGCACGGCGGACACGGGCTCCGCGCAAGCCGTCTGGAGCGGCCTCCTGGGGCCGTGGTCGCGTGGCGCCGAGATCGTCCACCACACGGGCGAGTTCGACGCGCTCGAGCAGCTCGACCTCATCCACCGGCTGGGCGTCACCGTCCTCTGCCAGACGCCCGC
>DASSCD010000133.1:0-7943 GCA_035698005.1 Gaiellaceae bacterium
TCGGGCGCTCGAGGCTCAGCTGCCCATGCTCGCGCTGATGGTCGTGTACACGCTCGGCGGGATGTGGCTGCTGACGCAGTCCTAGTCGCGCACGGCGGCCTCGCGGGGGCGCTCGTCGAGGCGGCGATCGTGCTCGCCCTCATTGGCGTTCTCGCGTGGGTGTGGCTCCGCGAGCGCCGGGGGGACCGCGAGGACGAGCTCAACGAGCGCGACGGGGAGGGCTCGCCCCCGGAGTAGGCACGACGAACCCTGCGTAGAGGAGCACCGCCGCGAGCGCGAGCATCGGCGCGAGCGCGCCCACCCCGAGCCCGCCCAGCGCGCTTCCGAGGGCGGCGACGCCGACGCCGGCGAGGATGAGCACGTTCCCGAGCGGCCTCCGGCGGAACGAGGTGACGGCGACGACGACGGCGAGCGTGCCGAGCGCGTTGCCGACGATCGCCAGGATGCGGGCGGGCCAGAGGTCGAGGACGTCCTGGGCGTCGGGGACGTCCGTGCCGGAGAAGTCGTCGGCGAGGGGCATCGCGAGCGCGACTCCGAGTGCGAGCCCGACGTAGACGAGCGCGACGAGCGCGATCCGGCGGCGGCCGGCGAGCAGCAGCGAGCCGGTGCCGAGGAGCGCCGCGCTGAGGAGTGCCCCTCCGAGGTAGTAGACGCGGAACGCCGGCCCGCTCCACCCGGCAGCGGCACCCCAGGCGAGCGCGCCCGAGGCGAGCGCGAAGGAAGCGAGCGCGGCCGCCCAGGCCGCGTGCGCCGGGAAGCGCCCGACCCGGTACCGGCGGACGAGATCTGCGGAGAGGCGCAGGGTGATCAGCGCCGCCGCGAAGGCGAGGAGGGCGTCCACGGCCGCGGACTGTAGACCGCAGGCGGCGGTAGTCTCCGGGCGATGGCGGGGAAGCGGTACCTGATGGCGCCCGGGCCGACGCCGGTCCCGCCCGAGGTCCTCGCCGCGGGCGCCGAGCCCGTGCTGCATCACCGCGGACCCGACTTCCGCGCGGTGATGCTCCGCTGTCTCGAGCGGCTCGGGCGCGTCCTCCAGACGGAGAAGGACGTGCTGCTCTTCACCGCCTCCGGTTCGGGCGCGTTCGAGTCCGCAGTCGTCAACCTCCTCTCGCCGGGCGAGCGCGTCCTCGCGGTGTCGGCGGGCGAGTTCGGAGAGCGTTGGGCGAGGATCGCGGCGGCGTACGGCGCGGACGTGCAGGACCTGCGCTACGCGTGGGGGGAGACACCGCGCGCCGAGGACGTCCGGGCGCGCGTCGAGGAGACCGGCGCGGAGGTCGTCTTCCTGGTTCACTCGGAGACCTCGACGGGCGTCGTCGCGGACGTACAGTCGCTCGCCCAGGCGGCGCGCGAGGCCGGGGCGATCACGGTCGTCGATGCCGTCTCGAGCCTCGGCGCCGTACCGCTCGAGACCGACGCCTGGGAGCTCGACGTCGTCGTCTCGGGCTCGCAGAAGGCCCTGATGACTCCTCCCGGCCTCTCGCTCACCTCGGTGTCCGCCGCCGCGTGGGAGCGCTGCGCGCGCACGACGACTCCGCGGTTCTACTTCGACTGGGAGAAGCTCCGTGCGTCGCTCGAGACCGGGACGACGCCGTTCACCCCGGCGGTCTCGGTCGTCGCCTCGCTCGACGTCGCGCTCGGGCTGCTCCTCGAGGAGGGGCTGGAGGCGGCGTTCGCGCGGCACGCGGCGCTCGGCCGCGCCTGCCGGGAGGGCGCGAAGGCGATGGGCCTCGAGCTCTTCTCGCCCGACGAGGAGCGGTCGGCGGTCGTCACGGCCATCCTCACCCCCGAGGGCGTGGACGCGAGGGAGCTGGTGCTCGCGCTGCGCGACCGCTTCGGGATCACCGTCGCGGGCGGGCACGGAGAGCTCGGCTCGCGCATGTTCCGCATCGGCCACATCGGCTACTACGACGTGTTCGACATCACGACCGCCCTCGCGGCCGTGGAGCTGCTGCTCGTCGAGAGCGGGGCGGACATCGAGCGCGGGACCGCCGTCACCCGGGCGCTCGAGTCGTACCGCTCGGCCGTCCGTGCCTGACCGGGATGGCAGGCCCAGGGTCCTCGTCCGCGAGGCGATCGCCGAGGCGGGGCTCGAGCTGCTCCGCAGCCGCTTCGAGGTCGTCGAGGACCGCGACTCCGACCTCGATGAGATCATCGGCGACTTCGACGCCATCGTCGTTCGCTCCGCCACCTCACTCGACGCGGGCACGATCGAGCGGGCCACGCGGCTCAAGGTCATCGGCCGGGCCGGCGTCGGGATCGACAACGTCGACATCGAGGCGGCGACGAGGCGCGGCATCGTCGTCGCCAATGCGCCGGAGGCGACCGTCGTCTCCGCAGCGGAGCACGCGCTCGCGCTCCTCTTTGCCGTCGCGCGGAACGTCCCGCAGGCGCACGCCGCGCTGAAGGGAGGCGTCTGGGATCGCGGTCGCTACGCCGGGATCGAGCTCGCCGGGAAGACGCTGGGCGTCCTCGGCCTCGGCAGGATCGGCCGGCAGGTGGCGCGCCGGGCCGTGGCACTCGGGCTGCGCGTGGTCGCCTACGACCCGTTCGTCGCGCTCGACCGCTTCCGGGAGCTCGGGGTCGAGCCGGCCGCCACGCCCGAGGACGTCTACCGCGAGGCCGACCTGCTCACGCTCCACCTCCCGCTGAACGACGAGACGCGCGGGCTCGTCGACAGCGAGGCGTTTGCCCAGATGCGCGACGGAGTGCGGATCGTCAACGCGGCACGCGGCGCGCTCGTCGACGAGGAGGCGCTCCGCGAGGCGATCCTGTCCGGCAAGGTCGCCGGTGCCGCGCTCGACGTCTTCGGGGAGGAGCCGTACACCGGCCCGCTGCTCGAGCTCGACGAGGTCGTCGTCACGCCGCACCTGGCGGGCTCGACCAGCGAGGCGCAGGATCGCGCGGGCGTCATCATCGCCGAGCAGGTCGCGGCGGCGCTCGAGGGCGAGCTCGTGGAGACAGCGGTGAACATCCTCCTCGTCGAGCCGGCGGACCTCGAGGTGCTCGGGCCGTACATCCCGCTCGCGGCCAAGCTCGGCAGGCTCGCCGCCGCGCTTGCCCGCGGACGCCCACGCCGGATCGCCGTCGCCGCGCACGGGCCGCTGTCCGAGTACGACACGCGCCTGCTGACCGTCGCCGCACTGAACGGGGCCTTCCAGGACCACGTCGACCAGGTCGTCAATTACGTGAACGCGCCCGTGATCGCGGCGGAGCGCGGGATCGAGGTCTCGGAGCAGCGCCACGCGGCCTCGCACCACTACACGAACCTCGTGCGGGTGCGCGTCGAGGCGGACGACGAGGACAGCGAGGCCTCCGGGACGACCGTCGGGCCGGAGCATCGGCTGTTCCTGGCCGAGGCGCTCGGCTTCGACATCGACATCGAGCTCGCGCCGAGGATGGCGTTCCTCGTGTACGACGACCTGCCCGGGGTGATCGGGCGCGTCGGGACGATGTTCGGCGAGGCTGGTGTGAACATCGCGAACATGGCGGTCTCGCGAACGAAGGCCGGCGGGAAGGCGCTGATGGCGTTCTCGATCGACTCGGTGCCGCCGCCCGAGCTCGTCGAGCGCGTCGACGAGTCCGGCTTCGACGACGCGCGGTTCCTGACGCTCGGCTGACTCCCTCCCCGCGCCCGGGTAGATTGAGCACGTGGAGACGACCTGGCCCGACGCGGTCGAGCGCGTGTCCTCCTTCCTCCGCGACGCCGGGGCCGAGGCGCGGCTCGAGCAGTTCTCCGATGGCACGCCGACCGCCGCGGACGCCGCGGCCGCGGTGGGGTGCGAGCTCGACCAGATCGTGAAGTCGCTCGTCCTCGTCTGCGACGAGAAGCCAGTCGTCGCGCTCGTCCCGGGCGACCGGCGCGGCGACCCGGAGAAGATCGCGCGCGAGGCCGGTGCGTCCGCCGCGCGCATCGCCAAGCCGGACGAGGTACGGCGCGCAACCGGCTTCGATCCCGGGGCCGTGGCGCCGTTCCCGCTGCCGGACGTGGAGGTGGTGCTCCTCGAGCGGGATCTCCTTCGGCACCGGATGGTCTGGGTGGGCGCGGGCTCCTCGAGCCACATGGCGGGCCTCGCCCCTGCCGAGCTCGTGCGTCTCACGCGCGCCCGGCCGACCGACATCGTGCAGGACCCCCCGATCACCTCGACCCAGGGTTGAAGGTCTACGATTCCGCAACCACCAAGGAGCGCTGACTCGATGCAAGAGACTGAGAAGATCTGGATGAACGGCGAGCTCGTCGACTGGGCGGACGCGAAGGTCCACGTCGGCGCGCACGGCCTCCACTACGGATCGGGCGTGTTCGAGGGGATCCGCTGCTACGAGACCGAGCGCGGCCCTGCCGTCTTCCGCCTCCACGACCACCTGCGGCGCCTCGAGGGCTCGGCCAAGGTGCTGTACATGGACCTGCCGTACTCGGTCGAGGAGCTGCGCGCGGCGACGCACGAGCTGATCGCCAGGAACGGGCTCCAGTCCTGCTACGTCAGACCGATGGCGTTCTACGGCTACGGCGAACTCGCGGTGGGGACCACCGGGAACCCCGTCGACGTCGTGATCATGAGCTTCCCGTGGGGTGCGTACCTGGGCGAGGAAGGCCAGCGCACGGGAATCACGACGAAGATCTCGAGCTGGGAGCGCATCGGGCCGAACGTGATCCCGCACGTGGCCAAGGCGACCGGCGTCTATCTGAACTCGCTGCTCGCCACGACCGAGGCCCGCCGGGGCGGCTACGACGAGGCGATCATGCTCTCGGCCGACGGCTACGTCGCCGACGGCCCGGGCGAGAACATCTTCGTCGTGAAGGACGGCAAGCTCCTGACGCCGCCGCTCTCGATGTCGATCCTCCCGGGGATCACGCGCGACACGATCATCCACATCGGCGAAGCCCTCGGCTACACGGTCGAGGAGGCGATGCTCATCCGCACCGACCTCTACCTCGCCGACGAGGTCTTCATGGTCGGTACGGCGACGGAGGTCGCGCCCGTGCGAGCGGTCGACGACCGCGAGATCGGGGTCGGCCCGGTGACGCTCGAGCTCCAGAAGGCGTACCTCGCGGCGGTGCACGGCGTCGACGACCGTTGGCGCGACTGGCTCGACGTCGTCGAGGTGTCGCGCTCGCCCGCCGCCGCCTAGTGGCCGCGCTCAGGCAGGTCCCCCTCTCGAGCCCCTGGCTCGACGAGCGGGAGGAGGAGCTCGTCGTCGACGTCCTTCGCTCGGGCCGGCTGTCGCTCGGCCCGGCGATCGACCGCTTCGAGGAGGCGTTCGCCGAGGTCGTCGGCGCTCCGTACGCGGCAGCGGTCTCGAGCGGGACCGCGGGTCTGCACCTCCTCTGCGTCACTGCCGGGATCGGTCCCGGCGACGAGGTGATCACCTCCCCGTACTCGTTCGTCGCCTCCGCGAACTGCGCGATCTACCAGGGCGCGACGCCGGTCTTCGCCGACCTCGACCGGCGCACGCTCAACCTCGACCCGGCGGCGGTCGAGGCAGCGATCACCGAGCGCACGCGCGCCGTCGTCGCCGTCGACATCTTCGGCTACCCGTGCGAGCTCGACGAGCTGCGCGCGGTCTGCGAACGACAGGGTCTTGCGCTGATCCAGGACGCGTGCGAGGCGCTCGGCGCGCGCTACCGCGGCCGCCCGCTGGGCTCCCACGGGCCGCCCGCGGTCTTCGCGTTCTATCCGAACAAGCAGATCACGACCGGCGAGGGCGGCATGGTGACGACGCACTCCGAGGAGGAGTGGCGCCTCCTCCGCAGTCTGCGCAACCAGGGCCGAGCGGACTCGGGCGGGTGGCTCGAGCACGCCCGCCTCGGCTTCAACTACCGGATCGACGACGTGCGCGCCGCGATCGGGCTGGCGCAGCTCGACAAGCTGGACGCGATCCTCGAGCGGCGCGGCGCCGTGGCCGATCGGTACGGTCGGCTGCTGGCCGGCATCGCCGGCCTGGAGCTCCCGTGTGCGGACGACGCCGACCACGAGCGCTCCTGGTTCGTCTACGTCGTGACCCTGCCGCAGGGCACGGACCGGGAGGACGTCATCGCGGCGCTCGACGCGCAGGGAGTGCAGACGGCCCGGTACCTGCCCTGCATCCACCTACAGCCGTACATGCGAGAGCGCTACGGGTTCCGCGAGGGGCTCTGCCCCGTCGCCGAGGACGTGAGCGCGCGCACGCTCGCCCTTCCGTTCCACGCGCTTCTCGACGAGGACGACCAGGCGTACGTCGCCGAGACGCTCGCAGCGGCGCTCGGAGCTTGAGCCGCCCGCCGTCGCAGGGCGAGGCGCTCGCAGTCTGGGCGATCGTCGCGCTCGACCTCCTCGCCGTCCTCGTCACCTACGCCCGCACCGACCCGAGCGAGCTGTACAGCGTCACGCACGAGGGGCTCGCGGGCGGGCTCGGACGGGTGCTCGTCCAGCTCGACTTCCCGCACGTGGCCGGTGTCGCGATCCCGATCGTGCTGCTGGCCCTGGACGTGTTGCCACGCCGTGCCTGGCTCGTCGGGGCTCCCGCGATGGCGCTGTGCGCGGTCTTCGCCTGGCCCGGGGTCGTCGACGCGAACGACCTCGACGCGAAGGCCGTCAACGCGATCCCCGCGCTCGGGGTCGTGCTCGTCGCTGGGCTCACCGTCGCCGCTGCACGGCGTGCGGGGGCGGGGCTCGCCCCGCGGCGGCCGGGTGACGGCGTGCGGCTCGCCGTCGCGATCGCGGTCGTCCTCCTGTCGCTGCCCTGGATCGCCGCCGAGCTCGGCTTCCATCTCCCGGGCGGGGTCTTCCTCAGCGACGATCCCTACGCGGAGCCTGGCGAGGGCCTGACCGCCGCGGTGCACCTCGGCCACCACCACGGCCTGATGGGAGCGCTGCTCGTCCTCTTCGCGCTCCTCCTCTCGCGCCCCCGACTCGTGCACCGCAACCTGGGGCGCGCGTATTCACTCCTCGTGTCGGCGGTCCTCGCCTACGGCGCCGCGAACTTCGCGCAAGACCTCTGGCACGAGCAGGTTGTGAAGCGGGGCTGGACGGAGCACGACATCCCGAGCGTGACGACCCCGCGCGTCGCCGCGGTCTGGGTGCTCGTCGTCGCCGGGACGGCGCTCGCGTACGCCCTCGGGTTCGCGCGCGGCGCAGAGCGCGTGCAACCGGCGATAATCAGCTGATGGCGACGCCCCGCATGGTCTTCCTCGGCTTCGGCAAGTACGCCCGGGCCGACAAGGTGTACGCGCTCGAGCCGCTCGTCGGGGACGAGCGCGGTGACGGCCGGCGCACGCGGGTCTGGGTCGAGGGGATCGACGGCCCGCTCGTGGCCTCCAGGACCGAGCGCACGATCCTCCACGACATGGGCCACGAGGGCGGAGACTCGGCGCTCCTCGACGGTGCGCTCGATCTCGCCGAGCGCCTCGCGGCCGCGGCGGAGGACGGCAAGGTGGACCTCGGCGACCTCGGTCGCCGCGCGCGCCGGCTCCTCGCGTCGACGGCGCGCTCGACCGACGCCGAGCAGCTCTTCTGAGCCGGCTCGACCGCTCGTTCTTCGAGCGCGACGTGCCGACCGTCGCGCGCCAGCTCGTCGGGGCAACGCTCCTCGTGGACGGGGTCGGCGGCATCGTCGTCGAGACCGAGGCGTACGCGCCGGACGATCCGGCGAGCCACTCGTACAGCGGCAGGACCCGTCGCAACGCGGCGATGTTCGGGCCCGCCGGGCACCTGTACGTGTACCGGTCGTACGGGATCCACTGGTGCGCGAACGCCGTGTGCGAGGCGGACGGCGTCGGCGCGGCGGTGCTGCTGCGGGCGCTCGAGCCGACTGCCGGCATCGAGCGGATGCGCGAGCGGCGCGGCCTCGAGGACGTGCGCCTGCTGTGCGCTGGCCCGGGGCGACTCACCGAGGCCCTCGGTATCACGGGAGCGCACGACGGGCTCCCGCTCGACGGGCCGCCGTTCGAGCTCGTGTCCGCATCCGGC
>DASSCD010000134.1:0-6583 GCA_035698005.1 Gaiellaceae bacterium
CAAGGGCATGCCCGAGGCCAACGTCCTCGGGACGAGCGAGACGCTGGACGGCGCGATCGCCTGGCTGCGCGAGCGCGGCGACCGCCCGTTCCTCCTCTTCTTCCACAGCTGGGCGACGCACATGCCGTACACGGTGCTGCATTCGGAGCGCACCGACTGGCGCGCCGCCAAGCAGGAGGTGATCGCCGGCATCCAGGCCGACTCGGCGTCGGCACTCGAGGCGACGCGGGAGGCCTACCGCCACGCGGTCGAGCGGCAGTCTGAGACGCTGGTCGCCTCCCTCCTCGACGAGCTCGAGCGGCTCGGCCTGCACGAGGAGACCGCCTTCGCCTTCCTCTCCGACCATGGCGAGTCGTGGGGCGAGCGCTTCACCGAGAAGGGAGACGTGCAGGGCGTCTACCAGATGCACGGCGCGACACTCCACGACGAGGTCGTGCAGGTGCCACTCGTCCTCTCCGCCCCGGGGCGGATCGAGCCTGGGGTCGTGCGCTCGCAGGTTCGGTCGGTCGACCTCGTGCCGACGCTGCTCGAGCTCGCTGGTGTCCCGAGCGGCCCGAGCGACGGCGCCTCGCTCCTCCCCCTCCTCGCTGGGGGCGAGGACGGGGACCGTCCCGCCGTGATCGTCGGCACGGACCGCGGTGCGCTCTCGCAGCTCGCGGTCCGCGTGCCGCCCTGGAAGCTGATCCTGGACGTCGCGAGCGGGAAGGAGGAGGCGTACCGCCTCGACGACGACCCGCGCGAGCGCGTCAGCCGTCCGGCCGAGGCGCCGGGAGAGCTGCGGGAGCTCGCATTCCGCGAGCTCGAGAGCGCCGAGCGGCGCGAGCTGACCGAGGAGGAGGAGGCGACCGTCGCCCGGCGGCTCGCCGACCTCGGCTACCTGTAGTGACGCCGCTGACGACGTTGTACGAGCGGATGTACTTCATCCGCCGCTTCGAGGAGACCTTGCTCGACCTCTTCTCCCAGGGGAAGCTCGTCGGCACGACGCACACGTACATCGGGCAGGAGGCGAACGGAGTGGGGGTCATCGACCACCTCGATCCCGAGCGCGACGTCGTCTTCTCGAACCACCGCTGTCACGGCCATTACCTCGCGTTCACGGACGACGCCTTCGGCCTGCTGTCCGAAGTGATGGGGCGCGCGACCGGGGTCTGCGGCGGCAAGGGCGGGAGCCAGCACCTCTGCCGCGGCAACTTCTACTCGAACGGCGTGCTCGGGAGCATCGTCCCGGTCGCGACCGGGATCGCGCTCGCCGAGAAGGCGAAGGGCACGGGGGCGGTCTCGACCGTGTTCCTCGGCGACGGCACGCTCGGTGAGGGCGTCACGTACGAGTCGCTGAACATCGCCTCGCTCTGGACGCTGCCCGTGCTCTTCGTGGTCGAGAACAACCACTACGCGCAGTCGACGCCGGTCGAGCTCGAGCTGGCGGGCTCGATCCCCGCCCGCGCGGAGGCGTTCGGGGTCGAGGCGAAGGCGCTGGACACGACCGACGTCACGGAGGTCCACGAGGCTGCCGGCCGCGCCGTCGCTCGCATTCGCGAGACCGGCGCCCCGTTCTTCCTCGTCCTCGACACGTACCGCTTCAGCCCGCACTCGAAGGGCGACGACAACCGGGACCCCGCGGAGATCGAGGAACGTCGCCAGCGCGACCCGTTGCTCGTCGCCGGAGCGCGGCTGGAAGACGACGAGCGCCGCGCGCTCGAGGACGCCTGCGAACGACGCCTGGCCGAGGTCGTCGAGGCGGCGGAGGCCGCACCGCTCGCGGCGCCGGAGGCCGCATGACACCCACACAGCACCGGCGCTGCGTGCAGGTGCTGAACGAGGCTCTGCACGAGCTCTTCACCGCGCGGGACGACGTCCACCTCCTCGGGGAAGACGTGCTCGACCCGTACGGCGGCGCCTTCAAGGTCACGCAGGGGCTGAGCGACGCCTTTCCGGAGCGGGTGCTGACGACGCCGATCTCCGAGGCGTCGCTCTTCGGCGTCGCCGCGGGCATGGCGCTCCGCGGGCGCCGCCCGATCCTCGAGATCATGTTCGGCGACTTCATCGCGCTCGGCTTCGACCAGATCGTCAACGGGATTGCGAAGTTCCGGGAGATGTACGACGACCAGGTCACGGTGCCGCTCGTCGTGCGGACGCCGATGGGAGGGAGGCGCGGGTACGGGCCGACGCACAGCCAGTCGCTCGAGAAGCTGCTGCTCGGGGTCCCGAACGTCGTCATCGTCGCGCCGAGCGAGTGTCACGACCTCGGCGCGCTCCTCGTGGCCGCGGTCGAGGACGACCGGCCGGTGTTCCTGATCGAGAACAAGCTCATGTACGGGAGGCCGAACCGGCGTCCCGAGGACGGCCACGTCGGGGAGCTCGCAGTGCGCGAGATGGGCGACCGCTACCCCGCGCTCACGTTCTCCGGCACCGACTTCACGGAGGGGAGTGCGACGATCGTGACCTACGGCGGGATGCTCCCGATCGTGCTCGACGCGGTCACCGAGCTCATCCTCGAGCACGAGGTCTTCTGCGAGGTGGTCGCGCTCTCGCAGCTCCTCCCGCTCGAGCTCGACCCCGTCCTCGAGTCGGTGGCGCGGACCGGGGCTCTCGTCACCGCCGAGGAGGGCACGCTCATCGGCGGCTTCGGCGCCGAGATCGCCGCGCGCGTGCAGGAGCTCGCCTGGGGCGAGCTCCGTGCCCCCGTCCGCAGGGTGGCCGCGCGCGACGGGATCATCCCCTCGGCGCGGCCGCTCGAGGACGCGATGCTCCCGAGCGCGCAGGACGTGGTCGAGGCGGTCGCTGCGCTCGAGGGCGTGCGAAGCTAGGCCGCGCCGATGTTGGAGATCGTCCTCACGCGCGAGGACGCGAACACCGAGTTCGCGCTCCTCGCCGAGTGGCTGGTCGCGGACCGCGCCGAGGTCGAGCAGGGCCAGCCTGTCTGCGTCGTCGAGACGACGAAGGCGACGGTCGAGGTCGAGGCGCCGGGCGCGGGCACGATCGTGCAGCTCTACGAAGACGGGGTCGAGGTCGAGCTCGGGAAGGTCGTCGCGCGCATCGCCGAGAGCGCCGAGGACCTCGCCTCGCTGGAATCGGGCGCGGAGGCCGCGTCCACGAAGCCGAAGCGCGGCGACGGCGAGCGCAAGGCGACGCGCAAGGCGGTCGAGCTCGCGGAGCGCCACGGGGTCGATCTCTCCGAGATCGACAAGCGCGGCTTCGTCACCGAGAAGGACGTGGAGGCGCTGATTGCGCGGAGGGCGGCGGATGCCGCTCCCTCGGAGCGGCCGCTCCTGGCTGGCGTCTCGACGCAGGGCGTGACCCTTCCCGCGCGCTTCGATGCGGACGGGGACGACGGCCTCCTCGAGCCGTCCTTCCTCGAGTATCTCCGCACCGACCCCGCGTCGTTTCGCGCTCTCGGCTCCGAGGAGAAGTGTCGCCTGCTGCGTGAGAACGGCGCCAGCATCGGGGACGGCGTCCTCCTTGGAGACGGCAGCCTCGTGGCCGCGCCGAGGATCGTGCTCGAGGACGGCGTCGAGCTCGGGGCGAACGCGACCATCCTTTGCGAGGAAGTCGTCGCGATCGGATCGCTCACCCGCTTCGGGCCCGGCCTCGAGCTCCTCTGCCGGCGCGCGTTCGTCGGGGCCGGGGTGTGGGGCGGGAGGTCGGTGCGGTTCGGTGGTGGCGGCCACCGCGACCCGTGGGCGGTGCTCGCGGTCGGCGACCTCGCGTTCGTCGGCGACGAAACGTTCGTCAACGTCTGTCGGCCGGTGCTGATCGGCCGTGAGGTCTTCCTGACGATGCGGTCGCTGATCGTCACCCACAACATCGGGCACTCGGTGCTCGAGGGCTTCGAGAACCGCTTCGCGCCCGTCGTGCTCGAGGACCGCGCGCAGGTCGGGCTCGGCGCGGTGATCTACGCCGGCTGCCGCATCGGGGCCGAGGCGATCGTCGCCTCCGGTTCGTACGTGACAGCGGACATCGCGCCCGGCGCGTTCGCGATCGGCGTTCCCGCCAAGGTGACGGGCAGCTCCAGCCACGCGCTCTCGCCGGCGCGCCGGGTCGAGCTCGCCAGCCGCATCCTCGACGACCTGCACGAGCTGCTCGCGCTCGGCGGCCACGAGCCGACGGCGCTCGAGGAGGGCGACCCGCGAGGGTTCGAGGTCGAAGGCGTGCGTGTGCTCTTCACGCCGTCGTTCCGTGAGGCCGTGCCCTCGCCGGCGGTCGTCCTGACGCTGGCGGCGCTCGCCGAGCCCTCCGAGGGTGTCGCCGTGCTCGACCTCGTCGCGCGGCGCGTGCTCGGGAGTGGGGGCGAGGTGCTCGAGGCGGCGCGCGAGCTCTGCCGCAAGCGCGGCATCCGCTTCGAGCCCGGCCCCTGGCGCTACCGCGGACGACTGCTCTGAGGAAGCGGCCCCCTTGCAGGGGATTCGCTCGCCCGCCTCTGGAAATGACGATTCGCACGTACTAGGGTGCGCCCGGGCGGCCACTTCTCAAGCGAGGTTCGATGCGCGGTCGGATTCACACGGCTCTTCTGCTCTCGGCGCTCGTCGCCGTCGCGCTGGCGTCGTCGGTTCAGGGCCAGGGGCCGCCCGGCGGCTCGCCGCCTGGGCTCGCCGTGGCGAACGCGGTCAAGGAGCGGAACGCCGAGCGGCTGCTGGACCTGCCGGGAGTCGTCGGCGTCGGCGTCGGCGTGAACAGGGCCGGAAAGGCGGTCATCGAGGTCTACAAGGCGAAGGCCGACGTCGCCGACGTTCCGGCGTCGCTCGAGGGAGTCGACGTCGAGAGCGTGGTGACCGGGATCATCGAGGCGCGCGCCCCGACCGACCGCTTCCCGCGCCCGGTCCCTATCGGCGTCTCCTCCGGGCTCGCGGGCGTCGCGACGGGCACCCTCGGCGTGCGCGTCACGGACGGCACGAACGTGTACGCGCTCTCGAACAACCACGTCTTCGCCGGGATCAACACGGCGAGCATCGGCGACCCGATCATCCAGCCTGGCGACGTCGACGGCGGCAGCGACCCGGCCGACCGAATCGGGACGCTGTACGCGTACCAGGAGATCGACTTCAACGGCGGCGACAACACGATGGACGCGGCGCTCGCGCTGACGACGGCCGCGGTCACGGGCACGGGGACGCCGTCGGACGGCTACGGGACGCCGAGCAACGTGACCACGACGGCGACGATCGGGATGGCGGTCCAGAAGTACGGGCGGACGACGGGCCTGCAGCTCGGGTCGGTCGACGCGACGAACGTGTCCGTCGACGTCTGCTACCTGGTCATCTTCGAGTTCTGTCTGCAGGAGGCGCGCTTCGTCGGCCAGATCTCGGTCAGCCCGGGCACGTTCAGCGCGCCAGGGGACTCCGGCTCCCTGATCGTCACCCAGGGCGGGAACCAGCCCGTCGCGCTCCTCTTCGCGGGCGGCGACGGCCTGACGATCGGGTCCCCGATCGACCCCGTTCTCCAGCGTTTCGGTGTCACGATCGACGGCCAGCCGCCCGGAGACGGCCCGCCCGGAGCTCCGACCGCCCTCGCGGCGGTCGCCGGCGACGGCAGCGTCTCGCTCTCCTGGAACGCACCGTCCTTCGATGGCGGCTCTGAGCTCACCGGGTACCGCATCTATCGCGGGACGAGCCCCGGCACCGAGACGTTCCTCGAGAGCACGGGGACGGGTACGAGCTTCGTCGACTTCACCGCCCAGAACGGGACGACCTACTCCTACAAGGTCTCCGCCGAGAACGCGCTCGGGGAAGGGCCGCGGTCGAACGGTGCGCAGGCGACGCCGAGCGACCTCGTGCCGCCCGTCCTGCCGCTGCCCACTCTCGACGACTTCAACCGCCCGGACGAATTCCCGATCGCGGGTCAATGGTCCGGGGCGACCGGCGTGAACGGCACCGCCGAGGGCTGCCTGAAGGTCGTCTCCAACCAGCTCGCGAGCAACAAGACGACGACCTGCACCGGCTGGCGCTCGAACACCCCGTACGGGCCGGACACCGAGGTGTGGACGAAGATCGGCGTCCTCCCGGGGGCGAACAACCACATCCGCCTCAAGGCACGCCTGCAGCAGGTCGGCACGACGGGCTACGACGGGTACATGCTCCGGACGAACCAGTTGACGGGGCCGGACGAGGTCGCGCTCGAGCGCATCGACAACGGCGTCGTCGTCCGGCTCCTGACCCTGAACAGGGAGCTCGCGGCCGGGGACTCGTTGATGCTTCGCGTCAAGGGATCCACGATCGAGGCCTGGCACAACGACGGAACGACGTGGACGCGGCTGGGAACGACGAGTGACACGACGTACGCCGGTCCAGGCTACGTCGGCATCGGTCTGCGCGGGCTAACCGGTCGCCTCGACGACTTCGGGGCGCGCGGCGGCAGCGCGACGTCGCCCGGAGCCCCCACCGGGCTCGCCGCGCTCGCCGGCGACGCGACCGTCTCGCTCTCGTGGACGGCCCCGATCTTCGACGGGGGCTCGGCGCTCACCGGTTTCCGCGTCTACCGCGGGACGACGCAGGGCAACGAGAGCTTCCTGCAGAACGTCGGTACGGCTCCGAGCTTCCAGGACGCGGGCGTCACCAACGGGCAGACGTACTACTACAAGGTGTCCGCG
>DASSCD010000135.1:0-6071 GCA_035698005.1 Gaiellaceae bacterium
TACCGGTGGCGGACCTTCACCGATCTCGTGTCCGACGTCGCCCGCGACCTCGGGGTCGAGCTCGTCGTCACGCTCGGCGCCTTGCTGGCGGACGTGCCGCACAGTCGCCCCTCCCCCGTCACCGGTGCGGCCACCGACCCGCACCTCGTGGACGAGCTCGGGCTGCAGCTATCGCGCTACGAGGGGCCAACCGGGATCGTGGGTGTGCTCCTCGACGCTTGCCGGCGCTCGGGCATCCCGTCCGTCAGCCTGTGGGCGGCCGTTCCGCACTACGTATCGCTCGCGCCGAGCCCACGGGCCGCACGAGCCCTCTGCGACCGGCTCTCGGGCGTCCTCGGGCTCGAGATCGACGTGAGTGAGCTCGCCGACGCCGAGGAGTCCTACGTCGAGCAGGTGTCGGAGGCCGTCGCGGGCGACGCCGAGACGGCCGCGTACGTGGAGGAGCTGGAGCAGCGGGCCGACTCGCTCGACCTGCTCGAGGAGTCCGGATCGATCCCCTCGGGCGAGGCGCTCGCGGCCGAGATCGCGCGCTTCCTGCGCGAGCGCGAGAAGAACGGCGGCGGCGAGCGCGGGTAGCCGCGACGGGCGGACGCGGTGCCTCGCTACGTCCTCCTGCTCCGAGGCGTCAACCTCGGCCCACGGAACCGGATCGCGATGCCGGCGCTGCGTGAAGCGCTCGAGGCCGCCGGGTTCGGAGACGTTCGGACCTACCTGCAGAGCGGGAACGTCGTAGCGTCGAGCCGGAAGGGCGCCGACCGCGTCGCACGCGAGTGCGAACGGGAGCTCGAGCGCGGCTTCGGGCTCCAGGTCGACGTCGTCGTCCGCACGCGGGCCGAGCTCGCGACGGTCGTCGGCCGCAACCCGTTGAACGACGCGGCCGACGATCCGAAGCGCTACCAGGTCACGTTCCTCGCAGCGAAGCTGCCGCGCGCCGTCGTCGCCGAGCTCGAGTCTGCCGCGACCGGTTCCGAGCGGCTGGCTGTCGTCGGCCGCGAGGTCTACGCCTGGCACCCCGCGGGCGTCGCCCGCTCGAAGCTGTGGTCGCTCCTCGCGTCGAGGAAGCTCGGCGTCGTCGCCACCTCGCGCAACTGGACGACGGTCGAGGCCCTGCTCGAGCTCGCGTCCGCCTGAACGGCGTCAGGCGGCGTCTTCGCTGCGCTCGGTCGGGGAGTCTGCCTCTGGCGTCACGGGGGCGTCGCCGTTAGCGGAGGTCTCGGTGGCCTGTCCGTGCGAAGGTTGGGGCGGGCCCTTGCGCTTCCTGCGCCTGCGTCGGCTCTTGCGCGCGGTCAGCTTCGGCGCCGGGAGGTTGTCCGCGAGCGCGTTCGCGATGTCGCCGATCGTGCCCAGCTCCTCGCGCGCGCGGTCGAGCGCCCCGTTCGCGCGCGGCGTGTAGCCGTCCGCCGACGCGAGAAGCGCTGCGCCGACGGGGAGCGGCATCGAGCCCGCGACCTGGACGAGGCGGTTGACGTTCTCCTCGTGCCGGTAGCCGCGCGAGTTGGCCGCGGCGCCCAGGAGTCGCTTCGCCTCCGGGAACTCGGTCGAGACCCGGCGGTCCTGCACCTTCCGGGTCGCCCGGGCGAGCCGCCACGTCCAGCGGGCGAGGATCTGGTCGGGAGCGACCGCCTTCCCCTCGCCGATCGCGCGGAGCAGGACGCGGACGCCGGCGGCGCGATCCTTCTCCCAGGGCGGCGCCTGCGTCACCAGCGTGACGAGGTCGTCGAAGTCCGCTCGCTCGACGGGAGTCGCGACGCGGTCGAGCAGCGCCGTCATCCGTAGCCGGCGATTGGGGTTCTCCGCGGCGCATGTCGACAGGAACTGCTCGAGGGCGGGCTTGCTCGCCCGTCCCTCGGTGAACTTCCGCGCGAACTCCGCGCGCTGGTCGAAGCGGATCTGGCGCCCGGCGATCGTCGCCCAGAAGCGCTGCTCGTCTTCGTCGAGGTACTTCGGGTCGATGCGCTGCCACTCGCGCTGGATGACGTTGAGGCGGCGCGCCACGTCCGGGGTGACCGGGACGAGCCACGGCACCGGCGAGAGCTTGCGCCGCGCGCGGCGCTGCTGGCGGCGGCGCGGCGCCGGGGTGACGCGGGCGCCCTCGCGGTAGAAGTCGGCGTCCAGCAACGCGTGCAGCGAGACGACGCGGTCGTTGTGGGTCGACGCCTTGGGCACGAAGTCGACGACGACGCCCGCCTCCTTGCGCGGGTGGATGCGCATGATGCGGCCGATCCTCTGCTGGTACACGCGCCGCGAGGCGGTCGGCGCCAGGTGCATGCACACGGTCGCGCGGGGCGAGTTCCACCCCTCGGCGAGGAGCTGCGCGTTGATGAGCACGTTGATCTCGCCGCGCTCGTAGGCCGCGAGGGTCTCGGCGAGTCGCGCCGGCGGTGTCTTGCCGGAGACGGCCTCGGCCTTGAGACCCGCGGCGCGGAACTCCTGCGCGAGGTTGTAGGCGTGCTCGACGCCGGCGGAGTAGACGATCCCCGGCGTCGAGCCGAAGCGCTCGCGGTACAGGCTCGCCGCCGCCTGGTTCAGGGCCTCGTGGTCGAGGGCCGCGGCCAGGGCGCGCTCCTCGAAGTCGCCGCCGACGATCGGAACCGAGTTGATCGCGGCAGCGGGCGGCACGCGCAGGCAGCGCAGCGGTGCGATCAGACCGCGCCGCGCGGCGTCGCCGAGCGGGAGGTCGTCGACGGAGGCCGGGAAGACGTCGGAGACCTGCTTCGCGATCAGCTGCTCGGTCGCGGTCATCCCGATGTAGAGCGGCTCGTGGAAGGCCCGGATCGCCGCGCTCGTCTTCTCCCCGAGCGCCGTGTGCGCCTCGTCGCAGAGGACGAGGTGGTACGTCTCCCGGTCGAGCTCCGAGCCGTGCCGCGCGAACCAGGCGTACGTCTGGATCGTGATCGGGTTCTCGGCAGGGGCGCGTTTGCCCGTCGTCACGGCCTCCGCGAAGCGGTCGCCGTAGCCCTCGGTCGTCAGGTCGCGCGTGAACTGCGAGACGAGGAGCCGCCGGTGCGTGAGGATGAGGACGCCGAGGTGACGGGCCGCCTCGACGAAGCCGGCCGCCGCGATCGTCTTGCCCGAGGCCGTGGGGTGGCGGAACCGGTAGCGGCGCGCTGCCCCCGGGTCGACGCCGTGGAAGCCGTCCTGGAGCGCCTCGTCGACGAAACCGGCGTCGAAGTCGTCCTCGGGCTCGTCCTCGAGCTCCGGGTCTGCGACGGCGCCGTTCCCGGCCCCGTGTCCGTTGCCGTTCTCCTCGGGGGCGCGCTGCGTCGACGCGATGAGCTCCGCGAGCATGCCCGCGAGCGCGTCGACCTGGTGGCGCCGGAGCTCGGTGCCGGTGGCCGTGCGCGGCGGGTCCTCGGTGAGCACGCGCTCGAGGCCGAGCATGAGCCCGTACCGGACCTTCCAGCCCGCGGAGGGCCGAGCGCGACCGGCCTCGATCTCGGCGAGCGCGTCGTCGAGTGCCGCCCGCCGGGCCGTGCCGGCGCCCAGGGCGAGGTCGGGCTCCTCGCCCGGGTGCAGGAACGGCTCGCCGAACCATGCTTCGGCCCGTTGGGCCGCAGCGGTCAGGCGTTCGGGGGTGTCCGACGTCAGCGTCGCGGTGATCGTCACGTCGTGTGTTCAGGCAGCACGTGCCGCCGTGCCGCTCCTTCCTGAGAGTCGACGCTCGCCTGTTTCCCGGCGAGCGGTACCGTCAGAGCATACCTCAGCTACCGGTCGGGGAAGCGGGAACCGCCCCTTCGGCCGTGCGGGACACGTCCGCGAGCAGCTGGCCGACGACCCGCTCGGACACGCCCGTCTGGTCGAGGTGCTTCGTGATCCCTCCGAGCCAGAACGGGAACCCCGCGCCGAGCAGCAGGCACGTGTCGATGTCGGCCGCCTCCGCGACCACCCCGTCCTCGAGGATGTGACGCGACTCGTCGGCGAGCGCCTCGAGGACGGCCGTGTGGATGTCCTCCACGCTCCGCGGCGCGTGCTCGACGACGATCTGGTCGCCGCCCTCCGCGAGGCTCTCGAGCGTGGGCGAGAGCACGAAGCGGTCGGGCCACGCCTCGTGGAGCGTGCGGCGGACGTGGCTCGCCACCTTCGGTCCGACGAGCTGGAGCAGGACGGACGGCGCCATCGGCAGGCCCATGCGCAGCACGGCCTCGTCCGTCTCCTCGACGGTGTTCCCGTGGTCGAGCGCGTCCATGACGACCGAGCCCTGGCGCCCGAGCAGCCGGTTGACGACGAAGCCCGGCGCGTCCCGCACGAGCACCCCGGTCTTGCGCAGCTTCTTCGCAACGGCCCAGGCGGTGGCGAGCGTCGCGTCGTCGGTCTCCGGCGTGCGTACGAGCTCGACGAGCGGCAGCACCGCGACCGGGTTGAAGAAGTGCATGCCGACGACGCGCTCCGGGTGCGCGAGATCGCTGCCGATCTCGGTGACGGAGAGTGACGACGTGTTCGTCGCGAGCACGCACTCGCTCGAGACCACCCGCTCGAGCTCGGCGAAGACCTCCTTCTTCACCGCCATCTCCTCGAACACCGCCTCGAGGACGAGGTCGCAGCCCGCGAAGACCTCCCACCCGGTGCCGCCACGGACAAGCGAGGAGAGGAAGCGGGCCTTCGCCTCGCCGAGCCGCCCCTTGCGCACGAGCTCGTCGAGCTCGCCCGCGATCCACGACACCGCGTCGTCGACCTGCTCCTGCATGAGGTCGCGGAGCACGACCGGCACCTCGAGCCGGCGCAGCGCGAGCAGCGCGAGCTGGCGCGCCATAAGTCCGGCACCGACGAGCCCGACCTTCTCGACGCGGCGCGGCGCGGCGTCCGGGATACCGACCCCGCGCTTCGCACGCCGCTCGACGAGCCCGAAGGCGTAGATCGACGCCTGCGCCTGCGGACCGGGGAGCAGCTCCGCGAGCGCCTCCTCCTCCGCGCGGTAGCCCTCCTCCAACGACCAGGCCGCCGAGCCCTCGATCAGGTCGAGCGCCCGGTAGGGAGCGGGTGCGGCCCCGTGCACCTGCCCGTCGAGTCGCGCCCGCGCCTTGCGGCAGACCTCCGCGACGTCGGAGAGATCGGCCTGCGGGTGCCGCTTGCCCGCGCCCGCCTCGACCTTCGCGAGCAGGAATGCCAGCGACTCGTCGAGGAACTCGACCGGCTCGAGCAAGAGGTCGGCGAAGCCTGCCTCGTGCGCCTGCGGGCCCGTGAGCATCCGGTTCTGGCGGAGCGGGCTCTCGACGACGAACTTCACCGCCTGCTCGGCCCCGACGAGCCGGGGGACGAGCTGCGTGCCGCCCCAGCCGGGAATCAGCCCGAGGAAGACTTCGGGGCAGGCGAAGTGGCGCACCGAGGACGAGATCGTGCGGTGGTCGCAATGAAGCGCGATCTCGACCCCGCCGCCGAGGGCGGCCCCGTTGATCGCCGCGACGGTGACGAAGGGCAGCTCGCGAAGGCGGCCGAAGAGCTCATGTCCGGCCTCGCCGCCGAGGCGTGCGCGCTCGGGCGTGATCTCGCCGAACTCGTCCATGTCGGCCCCGACCGCGAACACGAACGGCTTCCCGGTCAGCAGGAGCCCGCGCCAGTCGCGCGTCCGGAGCCGGTCGAGGACGCCCTCGAGCGACCGCAGCGCCTCCTCGCCGAACGTGTTCGGCTTCTGCCAGTCCTCGCCGTTGTCCATCGTCACGAGCGCGACCGGCCCGGATCCCGTCTCGAGCCGCTGCAGCTTGAAGATGGTCGGGCTAGCCACCGTTCGTGTCCCGCTCCGGCGCCGGCGAAACCGCCGCCTCCGCTCCCCCGGCGAACTCCGTCGAGCCTGCGCCCGCGACGTTCTCCCAGAGCAGGGCGGCACCCATGCCCAGGCCGATGCAGAGCGCCGTCAGCCCATAGCGGACGTCGGGGCGCTCGCGGAAACCGTGGGCGAGCTGCGCCATCAGGCGGACGCCCGTGGCGGCGAGGGGATGGCCGCAGGCGATCGCGCCGCCGTAGGGGTTCAGGCGCGGGTCGTCGGGGGCGACGCCGACGCCGTCGCACCACGTCAGCACCTGCACCGCGAACGGCTCGTTCAGCTCGAAGAGGCCGACGTCGTCCAGCCCGATCCC